>DATGFZ010000153.1:0-11200 GCA_035308805.1 Puia sp.
TCCCGGTTTTAATTTTGGTTTTAAAGAACGCAATAAAGAACGGTATTCACGCAGAATGAGTTTCTTTTCCTGGTCCTGAGTAAGATTGTATTGTGGTATTGCCTCGACGGTTTCCATCTTTACGAATTTACGAAAATAAGCCGAGAGTCTGCCGCCGGCGCATGGAAATGACACAGGAAACTAAACAGCCTGTCGATAATAAATTATCGGCAAATAAATACGGGATTTATCTTTCATGCTATAGAAAAAATGAATATCCTGAACTGACTGTCTGGCATTGACGCGCATCGAAAAATATACTACTTTTGCGCCCCACGCGGGTGTGGCGAAATTGGCAGACGCACCAGACTTAGGATCTGGCGCCGCAAGGCATGTAGGTTCGACCCCTATCACCCGCACCACAAATTGATCATTTTCTTTGCTCAGCCGGAATCAACCATAACCTCAGATCACGCCGAAACACAGCCGGCAGCTGATGAATTCCGCGGCTTTTGTGTGAAATCCGGATCAATAACGATTTCTGCGTTTTCCCTGCCCGATTTTTGTTATCTTTTCTGGTGTAATTTAGAACAATGAAAGCCATCCTTGTCGCCACTGATTTTTCGGCCGTTTCGCGGAATGCAACGGTTTTTGCAGTCCAGCTGGCTCGAACACTGCAGGCAAAAATCATTTTGTTTCATGTATACAGCATTCCAACCACCGTTACTGATATCGCATTTATGATGGTTTCAGCAGAAGAAATGCAAAAAGAAAATGAGGACAGGATTAAAAAGGATGCCGATAGAATTTTTACAAATTTTGGCGTAGAAGTAGAATGGCTGGTGCGCATCGGCATTCCCTCGGACGAAATAAAAATACTGGCTGATGAAAAAAATGCAGACCTCGTTGTTATGGCCATTCAGGGGGAAGGGGCATCAAGCAAATTTATAGGGAGCACAACCCTTAATACCATCCAAAAGATCAAAAAGCCAGTCCTCGTTGTTCCCAGGTCTGCCGTATTTGACGGAATTCAACGCGCGACCTATGCAACAGATTTTTCTTACTCGACAAATGAAGACAGGTTCAGTGTCTTCCTGGAAATTATAGAAGCTTATCATTCCCAATTACAGATTCTGAACATTCATAAACCTGACAAGAAAACGGAGGACAATGAACCGCAGGCCAAAGCCAAGCTGGACGGGATCTTCAAAAACATTCCCCACGAACTGACCATTGTTGAAGCGGAAAGCATTATGCATGGAATCAATGAATTCACCCAAAAAAACAATACCCAACTATTGGCAATGACCATGCACAAACACAATTTTATAGATAGGGTTTTCGGAAAAAATTATACCAAAGAGGTGGCGTATGAAACAAAAGTTCCTCTTCTTGTCTTACATGACAAGGAATAATTAATTGTGTGGTAATCAATCGCGGCAAACCCAAGATTCTCCTCGGTTCGGCGTACAGACATGCAAAATTATCCTACCTTTGCAGCCCGATAAATTAAAAAAATATGGCTACAGTTACCAGAGAAAATATTGGTTTGTTAAATGACAAGATTACCGTGAAAGTGGAAAAGAACGATTACCTCCCCTCTTTTGAAAAAGCATTAAAACAATACGGCAAACAAGCGAATATTCCCGGCTTTCGCAAAGGGATGGTTCCTTCCAGCCTGGTTAAGAAAATGTATGGCAATTCTGTTTTTACCGACGAGGTATTGCGTTCGGTTGAAAAAGAACTCACCACTTATGTCACCAATGAAAAACTGGAGATCTTCGCACAACCGTTGCCGTTGGGTGAAAATGATGCGCGCAATATAGATATGAGCAACCCTTCCGATTATGCTTTTGCCTTTGAAGTGGGATTGAAACCTGCATTCAATATCGTTGATCTGGGCAAAGTTCATCTCACCCGATACAAAATAATGGTAACGGATGAAATGGTTGGTTCAGAGTTGGAAAGATTGCAGATCCGTCATGGGAAAATGACAGAACCCGAAGCAGTTACCGGGGATGACAACGTGCTGAATGTAACGTTCACCGAAACAGATGCTGACGGAAATCCGCTAGAAAATGGAATAGTAAAAGATAATTCTCTTCTTGTAAAATATTTTAGCGAATCATTTCGTAAAAACTGGACCGGCAAAAAGAAAGATGATTTTATCGTCCTGCAATTATCAGCAGCATTTGACGAAAAAGAAAAAGAGTGGATATTATCCGATCTGGGGTTTGCAAAAGATGATCAGGGCGCCGAAAGTAAATATTTCAAAGTATTCATTACCAAATTGGGCTTAGTCGAAAAAAATGAGCTGAACGAAGATTTTTTCAAAATCATTTTCCCCGCTAAAGAAATAAAAACTGAAGAAGAATTTCGAAATGCGGTGAAAGAAGAAATTCAGCATACCTGGGATATTCAAACAAAAAATCAGCTGCAGCACAGCATCTATCATGTTCTGCTTGATGATACGAAAATTGAATTCCCTGAAAATTTTCTTAAACGCTGGCTTGCGACCAGCACCGAAAAACCCAAACAACCGGAAGAAGTGGAAAATGAATTTCCGGTATTTACCAATCAATTAAAATGGACATTAATTCTTGACAAGATAACCCGCGAAAATAATATCGATATTGCCGCAGACGACATCAAAACTTTTGCCAAACAGCAACTGTTCAATTACATGGGTGGACAGGTTGTTGATGAAAATCAGCCGTGGGTGACCGATTATATCAACCGCATGTCCCAGGACAAACGTTTTCTGGAAGATGCCGTTCATCGTATTCAAACCGATAAAGCATTGAACTGGGCGGAAACACAGACAAACCCCGAAGTAAAGGAGCTAAGCCGCGAAGAATTTGAGGCCATGCAAAGCGACCATCAGCACCACCATCATTAAATGAGGGTGAATCGCTGACTGGGAAAGACACTCTACGCCGCGATCTATTGTCGCCCATCAGCTTTTCTGTAACTCTGTCAGGTTTTTGGCAGTTTGAAAGTTTGGACAGAGATTTGAAAAGAAATAAATCTCATTATAAATCTAAATCCGAACAAAGTATTATGAAATTTCAGAATGAATTTGAAAAATACGCCATTAAGCACCGGGGCATTTCCAGCAATACTTTAAACGACTACAATAAATACGAAGTAACGAACCTTACTCCCAATATTATTGAAGAGCGCCCGATGAATGTGGCCGTGATGGACGTGTACAGCCGCTTAATGATGGATCGAATCATCTTTTTGGGTTACCCGATCAATGATGAAGTAGCAAATATTGTCATTGCGCAATTATTATTTCTTGATAGCACCGACCGTCACCGCGACATCCAGATGTATATAAATTGCCCGGGTGGAAGTGTGTATTCAGGAATGGGTATGTACGATACGATGCAATATGTCAGCCCTGACATTTCAACCATTTGCATCGGCATGGCTGCCTCCATGGGTTCTGTTTTATTAACAGCCGGAACGAAAGGAAAACGCACAGCGCTCAAACACAGCCGCATCATGATTCACCAGCCGACAGGTGCCATTGGTGGCCAGGCAAGCGATATTGAGATCACTGTCAACGAAATAAAGAAAATAAAGCGGGAGTTATACGACATCTACGTAAATCACACAGGTAAAACGCTGAAGCAAATAGAAAAAGATTCAGACAGGGATTACTGGCTCACCTCAGACGAGGCAAAAGAATACGGACTGGTAGATGAGGTCCTTTTATTAAATCCAAGAAAAGATAAAAAAGACTGATACCATTAATAATGAACCAACAGTGAGCGAATCGTTCATTTTTTTTTCACAGGTCATTTTAAACTTCAATTATGAATTCAAAATATGTAGCAAAGCCATTCAGAATGGACGATGAAGAGCCTGATGAACAGGAGCCAAAGGAAGAAAAAGCGCCTGATTTGGGCATGCTGATGAAAAAATTAGAAAAATATTTTTTCGAATCCAGGATCGTGCAGTTATGGGGAGCAGTTGATGATCGTACCGCCAAAGATGTAGTCAATAAATTACTGCTTTTAGAAGCAGACAAACCCGGTGAAGACATAAAATTTTACATCAATAGCCCGGGCGGAATGGTCACCAGCGGCATGGTGATTTATGATACCATGAGGATGCTGAAAAGCCCGGTGAACACCGTTTGTATCGGTTTGGCCGCGTCAATGGGCTCCATCTTATTGAGCGGTGGCACCAAAGGAAAAAGATTTATTTTCCCTCATGCTGAAGTGATGATTCATCAGCCAAGCATCGGCGGACATTATCAGGCAGTGAGCGCAGATCTCGAAATACAGGCAAAACAGATAAAGAAAACAAAGGAAATCGGCGCAAAAATTCTCGCAGAAAATTGCGGTAAGAAAATTGAACAGATCATGAAAGAGTTTGACCGCGATTACTGGATGGATGCGAAGGAAGCCGTAGACTATGGAATTGTTGACCAGATTATCGAAAAATTATAATTGATCCCTCAACCACGGTATCCCCGCATCCGTTATAACCGGTATTATGCGGCATTTTGGGATTTTATATTGCGTTTGGCAAATAAGTTGAATAACTTTGCATCAATAATCATACATGGCAAAAAATACTTTACATTGTTCTTTTTGCGGGCGTAGCCGTGACGAGGTGAAAATTCTCATCGCCGGGCAAGAGGGTCATATTTGTGAAAATTGCGTAGAACATGCCCAGGAAATTATCCAGCAGGAATTGATTATCCGTGATGATAACCCTTCTGCTAACTCTTCGTTTAAACTTACCGTGAAGAAGCCTGCGGAAATGAAGAGGTTTTTGGACGAATACGTGATCGGTCAGGATGAGGCAAAAAAAGTATTGGCTGTTGCCGTGTACAATCACTACAAAAGATTACAACAAAAAAATACAGATAATGATGTTGAGATTGAAAAAAGCAACATCATCATGGTCGGCGAAACTGGAACCGGTAAAACATTGCTTGCGAAAACAATTGCCAAATTATTAAACGTACCGTTTGCCATTGTTGACGCAACGGTTTTTACGGAAGCAGGTTATGTCGGGGAAGATGTAGAAAGCATTTTGACAAGATTGCTGCAGGTTTGTAATTACGATGTGCCGGCTGCCGAAAGAGGGATTGTTTATATTGATGAGATAGATAAAATTGCTCGCAAAGGAGATAATCCTTCCATCACGCGCGATGTCAGCGGTGAGGGCGTTCAGCAGGGGTTATTGAAATTGCTCGAAGGAACTGATGTGCTGGTTCCCCCGCAGGGTGGCAGAAAACATCCTGAACAAAAATTGGTTAAGATCAATACCCAAAATATTCTTTTCTTTTGCGGCGGCGCTTTTGATGGCGTTGATAAAATAATTGCCCGCCGGGTTAATACCAACGCAATTGGTTTTAATGTCAATAAAGACCAGCAGGAATTTGCAAAGAAGAATTTATTGCAGTTTGTGAATGCAACGGATTTAAAATCTTTCGGATTGATTCCGGAGTTGCTGGGACGCCTGCCCATCGTTACGCACCTTAATCCGCTGGACAAGCCGACATTACGGTCCATTCTTACAGAACCGAAAAACGCCCTGGTCCGTCAGTATAAAAAATTATTCGAGCTGGAAAATATTCATCTTGCCATTGACAATGATGTATATGATTTCATGGTAGAAAAAGCCATCGAATACAAACTTGGGGCAAGAGGACTTCGCAGTATTTTTGAAAGCATTCTTACTGACGCCATGTTCGAATTACCTTCTTCAAAAGAAATCAAATTTCACCTCACGCTCGAGTATGCCAAAAAGAAATTTGATAAGAGCAAAATGAGCCTGCTGAAAGTTGCCTGACTGATCGCAGCGATACGGGATCAGAGAGTCAGGAAAACGGCGTCAAGGCTAATTTCCGCGTGACCATGTCTATTGTCTTGCTTTAACGCCATTTTATTTTGCAACGACGGGTTTTGCCGTTTGGCTCTGTTCTTAATGGATAGATCCATCGCGTAACAATAAATTAATCCGCTACTGATCAGATCTACAAAATTTCGGATTAAATTAAAGGATCAACTATATCAATCCCATGTTCAAAAACAATTTTAAGATAATGATCCGGAATTTTCTGAAAAGAAAAGTATTTAGCCTGATCAATTTATTTGGACTTGCAACGGGTATGGCGATATGCCTCCTGCTGGTTTTATATATCCAAAGTCAGCTTGGTTACGATGCTTATCAACAACAGGGTGACCGGGTGTACAGACTTGCTTTGGAAAGAAAATATCCGGGACGAAGCGCCTTTCTCGGGAATATCCCAAAATCAATCGGCCAGGCAATAAAAAATGAATTTCCCGAAGTTGAGGAAGTCACCAGAGTGATATCCCCTAATGACAACGGAGATAAAATAAAAGTCGGAGAAAAAGTATTTACGGAAAAAACGGTAATGACTGCCGATTCCAACTTCTTCCGCATTTTCACGGGCGATTTTTTGCAGGGGAATGCCGCCAGTGCATTGCAAAAGCCAAATAGCGCCGTTTTGAATGAAACGACTGCCAAAAAATATTTCGGCTCTGCTGATAATGCCATGGGCAAACAAATAATTATGAATGAAGGCTGGAAATTGGTCGTAAGCGGAGTAATCAGGGACTGGCCGGAAAAATCTCAGTTTTTGTTCAACATGCTGCTGACCACATCAGGCGACAACGATTTCAAGAGCACGCAGGAGTATGTTTATTTCGGACCTTTTTGTTATCTTCTTTTAAATAAAAATGCCTCTGCAGATGCATTGGAAGCTAAGCTGCCTTTTATAGTAGATAAATATGTATCAGGGAGAATTGCCGGTTTGTTTGGAGAACCTTATGACAAGTTTATCGCCGAAGGCAACGGGTATCGTTATTTTCTGCAGCCGTTAAAGAAGGTTCATTTGACTTCTGAGCTGGAGCACGAATTAAGACCGGTCGGAAGCATGAAAACATTGGTCATATTTGGAGCAATTGCAGCTTTTATCCTATTTCTCGCCTGTGTAAATTTTATCAACCTGTCTACAGCACTTTCTGTAGAACGAGCCAAAGAAGTGGGCATCCGAAAAACATTTGGCTCGCGCAAGCCTGAATTGATAGGACAATTTCTTGCCGAATCGGTATTGTTCAGTTTGCTTAGCATGTTTGTAGCCTTGCTGCTGGTTTTAGTGTTCACACCGATGCTGGGTAAAATCTCGGGGGTGGAATTGTCATTCACTTATTTTCTTTTCCCTTCAACACTTTTGGCGGTATGTGGTTTTTCAATATTAGTGGGTATCGTGGCGGGTCTTTATCCCGCCTTTGTGCTTTCGTCCTTTGATCCGATCACCGTGTTGAAAGGAAAATTCAGGTCTGGTTGGCGAGGTATAGCCCTAAGAAATGGATTGGTGATTTTTCAATTTGCCATTTCTGTTATCTTAATTATTTGTACGATAGTGGTGAATAAGCAGATGCAATTTATGCTGGGCGATAAACTTGGTTTTAAGAAAGATCATATTATTTCCGTTGAAGGAGTGTGGCGACTTAACAATAGGACCAGAGAATCAGCTGACAGGAGTACGGATTTTCGCAAATCGTTTGTGGATGAAATTTTGAAAATACCCGGCATCGATGATATAACACAGTGCGGTCAGTTGCCGGGAAATGATGAGTCCGGAGGCGGGGCTACCTGGATAGCTATTGAAAACAACGCCTCCAGAACAGACAGGATGATGCAGGCAGATGACAGGTATTCAAAACTGTTGGACCTGCAGCTTAAAGAAGGAAGATTTTTTTCAAAGGAACTTGCGACAGATTCATTGGGGGTTGTGCTGAATGAAAGCGCGGTGGAAGACTTTGGATTAAAAAATCCGGTCGGAGCAAGACTAATCAGTAAAGAGAAATTCCTTAATTCAACAAATGGTAAAGAACAAAATGTTTTTACCGTGATTGGTGTGATTAAAGATTTTCATTTCCAGTCCCTTCACAAAAAAATTGCTCCGCTTATTTTTGTCAATTCAAATAAATTCGGATGGGGTACCCTGGGGATAAAGATCAGTAGCGATCATTTTAAAACTGCTTTGGCGGGCATTGAAAACACCTGGAAGCACCTGGATGCCAAAGACGATTTCACATTTAATTTCCTGGATGCGAATGTTGCCGGTCAATACAAATCTGAACTGACAGAACAAAAAATATTCGCTATTTTTTCTTTGCTGGCGATCCTCATTGCCTGTATTGGTTTATTCGGGTTGGCGAGTTATTCCACCATTCAACGAACAAAAGAAATCAGCATCCGAAAAGTATTGGGTGCATTGCCGGGAAATATCTTTATGATCTTGTCCAAAGATTATTTAATCCTCGTGATCACGGCTTCGCTGATTGCTTTTCCGTTAGCATGGTGGGCAACGGATAAATGGCTGCAGCATTTTTCTTATCGTGTGGATATTTCCTGGTGGATATTTTTATTGGCAGGAACTATCGCCGCGCTCATAGCGATGCTGACCATCAGCTACCAGGCAATTAAAGCTGCCTTGGTAAATCCGGCCAAAAGTTTGAAAACGGAGTGATGAGCTCCTAGGTTTTTGAGTGCTTGGTTTCCATTTCATCATCTTAAAAAAACAAAAAGGCGATCTCCGGAAAGATCGCCTTGAAATATTTATTTTAATTCGCTGTTATCTGACGATGATTACTTTTCCTGTATGTTGTGAACCATCAGATCCTGCCACCTGCAACATATAAGTTCCCTGTGAAAGGTTTTGAACAGGTATTGAAATGGTGTTTCCGCTTTCTTTATTGAAAAGCTGCGTAAATACGATTTGTCCGCTAAAATTAAACAAGCGGATGGTCGAATTTCCCGATGCATCACCCAGCGTGACGTTTACAAAATCTTTTGCGGGGTTGGGGAATATTCTGAAGGCGGCGAGAGCATTCATGTTTACCACTTTTACATCCGTGTAGCTATGTTCTCCGTTCTTATCGATCATATTCAGGCGGTAATAATTCACGCCGCCTCCAGGAGAAGGGTCCAGGTAAGAGTAATTGGTTACGATTTCGGAATTACCCTGTGCCGCCAGAGTACCTATTGAACTCCAGTTGCTGCCATCTGAACTGCGTTGCACATCAAAATGATCCGAATTCTCTTCTACAGTGGTTTGCCACGTTAAACTTACTGTGTTATTGCTAATCAACACCGCTTTGAAATTAATGATCGTTATGGGCAAAGGATTGCCAATGGCGCCTACACCAAATGGCGAGAAACTGCTGAATTGTGAGGTAACGGTATTGGTTGCATTATTTGCTCCGCCGGTAGCAGTGGAATTCTGCCATACGTTTGAGGTCGTATTATAATGCGATATTCCAATATTACTGTTGCTGTATCCGTTGAAAGCACTTCCTTCCAAATCAGATGTCCAGTTTAATGTTAAGGTAGCAGTCGTTGACGTGGTGCTCGGCGTTATAACCCAGACGGAGTTTACGATATCAGCCAGGGCTGTACCGGTAAAAATGTTGCCGGAGTTGTATGTTGCGTCCGTAGTTGCCGGAGTAAATACATTCGCAGACCATGAAGTCACACTTGCAGCTGGTGAAATTGTAGCTGGCAGATAATCGGCTAAAGTGCCAATGGGGAATAAGAAGGAATTTGTACCAATGCCATTGACAGTAAGCTTGCCTGCCCCCGAACCGTTACCTGTAATGACATAGCCTGAGGACGAAGCATTTAAAATGCTTGCTGAAGTCAGGGTAAGTATAAATGCACTGGCATCGATTTTTCCGCTGGTAGCATTGTCTGAAGAGAAATTCAATGAGGTTGCAGTAATTGCTCCTGATAATGTTTTGATGCTTCCGCCACTTATTCCGAGGTTGGTATAGGCAGACCCGGAATAAATACTCTGCGGCGAGCTTCCTGTGTAGTTAACTGTAGCCCCGCTACCATTGAGCTTGATGGTGTTGGTTGCCGTTGCACTTAAATTAAATGCGCCGCTTACATTTAGCGTTCCATTTCCAGTACCCGTAGTCATGTCAAAGGTTGAAACGTTATTGCCCAAAGACGAATTACTCGTGACAAGGTTTACCGCACTGATGGTTCCGGACTGGAAATTCAAGATACCATTATCCAGCCGTGAACTGCTACTGCCCCGGTATGAGTTGATATTGATACTGCCTGTCAGGGTTAAGGAAGGACCATTAAAATTTAAGGTATGCGTGCGTGTAAATGAAATCGAAGGCGTTTCCGTAATGCCAATGTTTAACGAAGCAGCGGTGATTGAACCGCTGCCTGTGATACTATTGGTTAAATTGGCATCCGTGCTGTTCAAAACAATATTGCCATTGACGGCCAAAGTATTTCCCGCGTTTACATTCAACACTTCCGTTGAAGCGCTTGTATTGTTTAATGTTACCAACGCGGCCTTGGTATTTGCGGCAATGGTAACTCCGCTAGCATTTGTATTGGATATGGTTAATTCATTGAATGTTGTGGAAGTGGTTCCATTGATGGTTTGGGCTGAGGAACCGATAAATATTACCGATTCACTTCCAGCCGTATACGTACCACCATTATTTGCCCAATTTCCTTTTACATTAATTACATGGGCATGCGTCGAAGCAGGTGCCCCGTTCGGTTGAAAGTTACCTCCTGTAAGATTGATGTTACCATTAACATTTAAGGTGCTTGCTGCTGAACCACCATTATCAAAATCAAACGTTCCGCCCTGGATATTTAAATTACCTGCTACCGTCAGGGTGGCTCCGTTATTTGACATCCTCAACGAACCCGAGCCGGTAGAAATAAAAGTCAAATCACCACTGATATTTGTCGGAATTGAATTTCCCCAGGTCAACGCTCCTGTCATCGGACTGTTCCACGTAAGATTGTAAAATGCCTGAACCATATTTGTTGGTGCGGTAGCCGTCGTTCCGGTTATCAGGCAGGTTGACCCGCTGTTCCATGTTGCAGTTGGCAATGAACCGCCATCAAATCTGTGTTCATAAGTACCATTGACGGTAAGATTGTTTGATGTTGGTTGTGCGGTGGCATATACAAGATCTGCTGACTGTATCGTAATACCTGTTGCAGAATTTGTGGGAGCTAAGGTGGCATTATAAAAGTTTACATTATCATAAGAACTTTGCCAGGTGCCCTGCGCTGTCCATAAACCGCTGCCATTGGATTTGAAATAATTGGTGCTGCTGCTTGCAAAGTTTACCGCAATGGTCTGCGAAACGCTTGCCGCAGTTGTCGCAGTTGCCGTAATCGTTAT
>DATGFZ010000154.1:0-1966 GCA_035308805.1 Puia sp.
GAATCAGTTCAATCGGCCTGATCTGGTTAAAATCACAGTTCGGACAAAAAACATAATTTCAACTTTTGAAAGCGAGTATCCATTAACTTTTTGCAATGAAATTTTTATGTTCATTATTACTGATCTCTTTTTTGACGGAAACCGGCGCTGCCCAGCGGGATTTTTTTGAACCGTCTGTAAAATATAATGCCTCGCGCGGAACAGGAATAATAATTTCCGAATCGGTTCTTGCAACAGCCGTCACTTTTGGCTTAAACTATTTATGGTATAAGAAATTTCCGCACAGCAAATTCCACCTATTCAACGACAACGATGAATGGCTGAATATGGATAAGGTCGGTCATGCGACGACAGCATATAACATTGCCACCATCCAAAGTGATTTTTTTAGGTGGGCAGGAGTAAAGCCTGCGCCTGCAGCAGCCATTGGCTCGCTGACTGCTTTGAGTTTTATGACGATGATCGAAATACTCGATGGACATTCTTCCAAATGGGGTTTTTCAATTGGCGATATGATGGCAAATCTTTCGGGGTGTTTGTTATTCCAGGGTCAACAATGGATATGGAACCAGCAGCGGATCAGCTTAAAATTTTCCTACCACTATACCATCTTTGCGAAATATTATCCGCAGGAATTGGGAAGCAATTGGTCAGAGCGGATCATCAAAGATTATAACGGACAAACATATTGGCTTTCGATAAATATCGCCTCTTTCTTACCTGCGAAAGCAAATTTTCCCAACTGGATAAATGCCTCATTTGGTTATGGGGCTGAGGGGATGATCGGTGCAGTGAAAAATCCTTCGGAGATGAATGGACAAAAAATCCCTGATTTCAACCGCTTCCGTCAATTTTATTTTTCATTCGATACCGATTTATATCGATTGCATGACGTTTCTTATTTTGGAAAAACTTTACTCAAATTCAACTATATATTCAAAACAGCTGCGCCCACGATTGAGTGGAATAAACCAGAAGGTTTAAGCTGGCATTGGTTGTACTATTAAATGGAAGAAAATATTGAAGTAGTAAGTATGGTTTTACTGGCTGTCAACCACCAATTGCCAATTAATATTTCGCTGATTCCCCTGGTTTTGGCAATGCATTCTTGATGAATTCCCGTAATTGATCATTCGCGCTGACAATATCTTCTTTACGTAAATACATCATGTGTCCGCTGCGGAATCCATGCCAGCTTAAACGATTTTTTAATCTGCCACCCGGGTCCAACTGCCATAAACTATACTTAGCATTAAAATAATCGCAAGCGCCATCATAATACCCTGACTGAATCATCAAATGCAAAAATGGATTTTGTGCAATCGCCTGACGCAAATTTTCGCCAGTATGATCATTATTATCATCCCAGGGCCAAACAGAACCAAACATATTGTATTTCAGGTCAGTTTTGTAATTCAGGTCCTCACGCAAATAAATATTTATAGCAGGGGTGAACGCATGCAACCATGAAGTAAGTTCTGCGTTATAATCCGGACCATCGCCGGCATCTTCACGATCGATACCCCGATAACGTGAATCCAGACGCCCTACAGTAAACCCCTTGTCACGCAATAATTCTTTCCAGAAAAAAGATGTAGGGATAACTAAGTTGTGTTGAAGAATGACTTTTTCGGATAAGCCGGAAAAATGCGCCATCTTTTCTGCAATTGCTTTTTTCTGGTCGTCTGCAATAAATGCTCCCTTTGCCAAGGCAGGAATTAATTGATTGATCGTAAAATCTTCAACCTCCGGCAACACATCCGTCAGATCTTTTTGTTCAAGATCTTGTGAAAGTGATTTGTGAAACCATGCTGTCGCTGCATAATAGGGAAGATGTAAAGCTTCATCAACTGGTCCCCCGCGTTGAATACCAAGATCGGTGGGAGATACAAGAATGACTCCATTTAAATACATCCATTGCGCGTTCTGTAACTCCAAGGCGAGACCTGAAACACGCGTTGTTCCG
>DATGFZ010000155.1:0-2154 GCA_035308805.1 Puia sp.
CAAAGCAATGGAATTGCTAGGTCACCCACCACCGGATTTCACACCGGTATTGCCTTTTACCATGGATGACACCGCAAGAGCGATGATGAATCTGATAAATAACGCATAATGGATCAGTCACACACAATCTGTTTTGGCCGCCCGATTTCCAGGATCATTGATTCATTAACGCCCTCGCTTTTTGAAAAATCATTCCAGGGCTGTATCTCGTTAAACAATGCGTGTCCCCGTACCTGCATGTTGCGAGCATACAATTTCCGCAAGCCAAATCAGATGAGTCAAGCAAAACACTCTTTTCGCCGAGCGGTCTTGCCTGATATCCGCGGGTAGAGCCAAATAAAGCAAGTGTAGGTATTCCGGAAACCCAGGCCATGTGCATCAGTCCTGAATCTTCCGTCAGCACCATTTTCACCTGTTGCATGATCGCAAACGCCTGTGCCGCCGTTGTCTTATTGACAAGATCAATGAGGTCCTCTCCCAGTTCCTCTTTAAAATAGGCAGCTTTCTGCCTGATGGATGCAACGCCCATGATCAAAAATTGTGTATGCGGAAAAACCTGCAGCCACAACCTGGCAAATCCGACATAATTTTCAAGTGGCCAGTTTCTGGTTTCAAAAGCTCCGGCAGGATTCAGCATGATGATTTGATCATTGTCCTTCCATCCATTCTCTTTTAGCATGGTTTCAGTGTTCAGATTATTTTTCAAACTAAACCGTGCGGAGGCCGTCACTGCCCCCAGTCCGGCCGCTTCCATGGTTAACTGCGTTCTTATCCCGGCAGGTACCTGTGCATATTTATCAAAGGTTGACCAGGCTTTCGGGAAAAGCATTTTTCGTACCAGCCTGCTGATGATGGCATCGTTTAAATCCAAAACGATCCCGTAGCGATTCATGAATAATTTGGGTAAAAGCAAAAAAGCAAATGCCAGTTGCCTTTTGAAATTTCGTCCGCCGCGGATTACATATACATGATCAAACAAATTCAAGTGCCGGGGAATGGAAGCACATTCTTCCAAGGTAAGAAAATCAATTCTTGTATTCCCGGGAAGCATGGCGCGCAACCCTTGCAAATAGGGCAGGGTAATAACCACATCACCCAGGGCGTGAAGCCTGATGGCAAGAATGCGCCCGGGAGATTTTTTTTCTCTCCACGGCTTTGCTTTACTATGCATATTATTAACCACGTATTACAAAAATTAAAACGAATTGAGCCAATATGATTTGATGGGTTACCGCATCAATCATGCTTCGACAGCCACAGGAAATGCAACTGCAGGATAATATTTTTTTATGTCCGCCATCAGTCCCCGCAAATCCCCGTGCACAAATTTCCTTGATTGGTCAATCCAAACTTCACTATAGTTGTCCTGGTTGAAATTTCCCTGCCCGAGTTGATTCAATAATTTCTCATCAAATACTTTTACCACGCCGTTTTTTAATACCAGCAAAATATTTCCGGGGTTTAATGCAGTCAAATCATCATTTGCGTTTTCGGCAATTACGATGTCGGCAATAAAATCTTTTTTAATGGCTCCCTGATTTTTCAAACCCCAGATTTTTGCCGGCGTCACCGTAAGCATATTGAATAATTCGTCATTGCTTATGGATGATCTTTTTTTCGCCAGCCGCAGGTGCTCCCACAAATTCCAGTCAGCAGTTAGGGTCGAATCTGTTCCAAAGACAACCGGCAACTCGTTTTTCAGCTGATCGATCTTAGCCGTCTCATTGAGCATAAAAAAATTAGAATACGGACACCAGACCAGGGCAGTAAGGGATTTTGCCTGTCTGGGGTTCATCGCCACTCCATGCACGGCCACGACCTCTTTTTTAAAAATATTCCATCGGATCAGCCTGTCAATTTCCTCATGTGCACAGGCATCATGACCTTCGCCCAGGTGAATCACCAATTTTTTACGGGAAGAAAATTTATTGAGTTTGTATTTCCATCTTTTTTCTAATCCGACTGAATGCAGAAAATGATAGTCCTGAAAAACATCGATTTCCGGATGGTCAACAGCAATGGGTTTCCCATGATGCACCACCGTCGTCACCCCGCATAGCAAATTTTTATATATTCCCCACAATATGCGCAGCCGAAGCGGGATCTGCAGTATGTTTTTAATTTCCCTTTCATAATTTCTGCTGATGCAGGAAC
>DATGFZ010000156.1:0-45172 GCA_035308805.1 Puia sp.
CCGCCCCAAATCCAGCTTGTAATGTCCTTTCCATGATAAAACGCGCTCCAGGTAAAAGAGGCTGACGCCATTATCATTAAAGACAAAAAGAAAAATTTGTTGAGCGTACCTCGTTCGGTCATTACTTCCTGACCAGCAACAACCTCCGAATTTTGAAATACCTTTTCACTTAAGGTTGGATTTCCGGATTTAAATAGTTCCATGGTTTAAATTTTAGAATTTGCAAATTACAAAATACCATTGTTAATTACAATCAGCAAGCTTTGTTGGATTATGACTGCATTAAATTTAACAAAACCGTCTGTTGCCGGTCGATCAAAGAATCCACTATTTCTTATTTCTCGGATCAGGCGCCCGATTACCCTGACGGTGATGTGGTTGATGTCTTTTTTTACGGTCGTTCTTTTCCAGGCTTTGCAGACTGATCTGTCCAACCAATTCAACAAATTCGTGTTCGGGTTCTGCATTTTTATTTGCATGAACTTCAACCGTTTCCATTTCTTCAGGGGTTATTCCCTGCAGGTTTTGCTGCTTTATTTTCTTTACCGTTTCCAATGTTAAAGGATATTGACGGCTGCTCTGGGGTAAAGTGTACCACATCAGGTTTCTGAAAATATCTTTTTTAATAAGCAATGCAGTTCCTTTTGCGACCTGCAAGGTATCGGCATTATCAGGAAAATGCTGCAACGCATCAAGATAGGTGTCCAGTTCATAGTTCAAACAGCATTTCAAACGTCCGCACTGACCGCTGAGTTTGCTCTGATTGATGGAAAGATTTTGATACCGGGCTGCTGTAGTGTTGACCGATTTAAAGTCGCTTAACCAGGTGCTGCAACATAATTCCCGTCCACAGCTCCCTATGCCGCCAACTTTTGCAGCCTCCTGCCGTGCCCCTATTTGTTTCATTTCAACTTTCAGCCTGAATTCAGACGCATAAATTTTTATCAATTCGCGAAAATCAACCCGATCATCCGCAATGTAAAAGAATGTGGCTTTTCGTCCATCTGCCTGAATTTCCACTTCACTCATTTTTAATTCCAATTTTAGTTGCCGGGCAATTGCCCTGGCTCTGATCACCGCATCTTTTTCACGGGCTTTATTCTGCTCCATCATTTCCAGATCTTTGTCAGAGGAGCGCCTCAATATTCTTTTTATATCCGGGTTTCCCTCATCCAGGTTTTTTTTCTTTAGTTGCAATCGCACTATTTCACCGGTTAAATTTATCTGGCCAACATCAAAACCGCTTACCCCTTCAACGCTCACCATATCGCCTTTTTCAAAAAGTTGCATCGTCGTATTGCGGAAAAAATCTTTCCGGCTGCCATTATTAAAACTCACCTCAACAATTCTACAACCACTTTCGGGGTCACTGAAGGGAAGGTTTGCCAGCCAATCGTGCACATTCATGCGGTTGCAACCGCCTGTACTGCACCCACCATTGCTCTTACAACCATTAGGCTTTCCACTTTCGGTGCCACAATTAGTGCATCCCATATTTTAAAAAATTAGAAGTAAAAAAAATCAGAAAAGAAGAATTAGGGAGCCGGGGACAGAATTTCTAGTTACATCATTCCACCAACATGCGGACTTTGTACTGTATAGCGACCATGAGTTTCGGGCCGCGCCTTAATATGTTCGTACAATTTGAATCAATTAAAATTACACCTGCGTCACACCACACCTTTATTTCTAATTCTTAGCATCCGGCAAATCCAAAATTCCCTCTTTTCAACTGCCTTACTAAGTAAGGCCATTAACAAATATACTACGAAATGTGCATATACTAAACCCAATCGGGGTGCTTTTCAGTCATTATCCATAGTTTACAGATATTCCCAACTTTACAATAATCATCAATATTCAGGCGAATCTGTAAAAGAACAAGGATTTGTTATTTTCCCCGAACCAATATTTTCTTAGCTAACGCTGCCAAAGCCACCATGCACCAAATACTTTCAAGCAAAACAAAGGGCAAATAATTAATAAGAAAAGACGCGTACCCGGATAGTGCTGCACCTAAAATATTTAAGAAAATATATGTATGGTTATCTTCTTTTATAAATTTAAATAGATTTAAAAAGAAAGCAATCAACAACAAAGCGACGCCGAATGAGCCGATCATGGTAGAAAAATTCATAAAAGTATTTTGATTTTAGTCGTTCAAAGTTGAAAATCATTAAGCCCATGCCTTTGGGGTATATTCATCTCATTTTATTTTCACTACTATTCCTTTGCCCATGGGCTAATCCTAATTGTTTTCATTGTTACTCGTTGATTATTGCACACAGACAATTTTCTTATTCGCAATGATATGATACAATTTAATCGTCAAGGCGTGAAACAACATTTTTGCATTAGCATTGCGTTCAATATAATAAGTTGCCTTGTTGAGCTCTTCGATTATGGCTTGCTGTTGAGAAATATCTGCCAGGTTATTTAATCGGGTGAGGAAGTCATTTTCCTTTGGCGGAATATGCAGGTCAGTTGTCTCACCAATTACTTTTGTGCGAATTGCCTGCTCCAGTAAATGGTCAAAATAGCGAAGAAATTGTTTTTGTTTTTCCCTGCCAAGTTTACTGGCCTCTTCGATCCACCTCACTTGGGCAACCGGACCGGTTTTTAGGATCGCATTGAGCCATTCGCGCAAAAGCTCCTGCCAGTCTTGCTCGGCGTGTTGTAATAATTGCAATGCTTCTCGATAATTTCCTTCGGAAATAGAGGCAATCTGCCGGGCCTGACCTTCTGAGATTTTTGCTCTTGTGGTCAATGCTTCCTCAATATCTTTTGTTTCTAATGCAGGAATTTTTATTAACTGGGTTCTTGAAATAATTGTCGGAAGTATTAATGATTCGTTTTCTGCAACCAAAATAAATAATGTATTTGAAGGAGGTTCTTCAATCAGTTTTAGCAATTTATTTCCTTCATTGCCCAAATATTCCGGCATCCACATGATCAGGATTTTATAATTGCTTTCAAAACTTTTCAAACTGAGAATGTGAATGATATCACTGCATTCCTGGGCAGTAATGTTTCCCTGTTTGTTTTCTGCCCCGATAAATTGTAACCAATCATAAACATTTCCATAGGGAAATTGAAAGATAAATTCCCTCCACTCATTAATATAATCAGTACTGACCGGTTTATCCCCAGGTTTTTTAGGAATGACCGGATAAGAAAAATGAATGTCGGGATGAATAAGTTGTTGCGCCTTAATGCAGGCACTGCATGTTCCGCAGGCATCGGTGCGATGGTTGCTTACCGTAAAATGTTGATTATTATCCAAATAGGAAGATTCTTCGCCAAACAATAGCGAATCTTTCTTGGGTTGAGGAAGCATTTTTTCGCAAACAACATATTGAGCAAAGGCAATTGCCAACGGCAATGCTCCGCTTCCTTGATTCCCCAGGAAAAGTAAAGCGTGACTCAAACGATTTTGCTGTACCATCTCAACCAGGTGGAACTTAATATTATTTTGACCGATAACATTTTTGAAAGGCATGGAGCAAATGTAAGCAAATGCAAAAATGGCTCAATAATCAGTTTTGCAACTGATTACTGAGCCATCGAGTTATCAAAAATGGTCTAATTCAAGTATTTGGTCACCTCATCACTCATTGGATCAACTTTATTGAAGATAACGGTTATAAGGTTACCATTTTCGTCGAGAAGAAATTTGGTAAAGTTCCATTTTATCGGATCATGAAAACCTTTTTTCTCAGCTTCATCTGTCAGATATTTAAACAAAGGGGCAATATCATCGCCTTTAACAGAAACTTTTTCTGCCATGGGAAAACTTACACCATAATTCTTCTTGCAAAATTCCTGTATCTCCCCGTTTGTCCCGGGTTCCTGTTGCCCGAAATTATTTGCTGGAAATCCAACAATCACTAATTTATCTTTATATTTTTCATACAATTTCTCCAATGAAGAATATTGCGGAGTGTTGCCGCATTTGGAAGCAGTATTAACGATTAGGATTTTTTTGCCTTTAAACTTAGAGAAATCGATTGTGCCGCCAGACAGACCAGGCACTTTAAAATCATAAATACTCATGGAACCAACTAAAATAAGGGAAAGAATTGCTGCACGTATCATAAAATGTTTTTTAAAAATTAATAAACAGGATGCAAGTTAAGTTTAATCACTATTTTATTACGTAAAAATTTACAATTGGTAATCAGTTTTCTGGCAGATTTCTCAGATTACAATGATCCGGTAAGCATGCGATTCTTGAATTTTCTGAGTAATAATTATTGTTTTTGAAAGCAGCCTAAATCGGTGAATCCATTTACAACCCGCGGATTGCCATCCAAATCAAAGGGCGGAGCGGAGGCTGTTGTTCCATAACTTATTGCAGGAGACGAATTTTTTAAGTGGAAATCATAGTACAGGTTTCGATTATCAATACTATCAAACATCGGATCAGTTGTAAGCATGCTAGTTACCATTATGTTAGCCGGAGCGGTTTTTTCCAACCACAGGCAATATGCAAAATTCACGTCAAAAACATCCGCCGAACTCTGTTGGGAAACAGAAACTTCGTTATCAAGTGATCCGTCACCCCAAAAAATACAGTTCACAAAATGGGCCGTAAGCGAATAGGTAGCATTTGTACCATCAGTGGACACATTGTTCATACTCAATACGGGACTGCTGTGAGAAATAAATTCGTTCGAATAACTTGCCACGGTACAGTAAGAAAAGTTATAGGTCCCGCCATACGTGAATTCGATATTTTTCCCGCAATTGCTGATGAGGCAATTTCTTGCCTGCACACTGGACTGCACAGTTAAAATGCCTGCGTCATAACTATTGTTAATTACGCATTCATTCAAGATAATCTTTGGATTTGCATCCGTCGAAAGACCTAATGCTACGATTGCCTGGTAAGCATTATCAATTACAGCAAATTCAAGAACATTATCCTTGCTTGATGGTGAAAAATAAATTCCCGGCCATCCGGCAGGAAAATTGTTGTAAGGCGGATCAAGCCTGTCGCTCTGAAAGGATACATGCGTGCTATCGTATTTTTCCCCCTGTATAAGCAGGGTTCCGTTCACGATGAACGGTGCATTTGCGTGACAATAAATTTTGCAGCCCCGTTGAATGGTTAATGTGGCGTTTGTATCAACGGTCAAACCTCCAAGAATAACATAAGGTAAATCATTCGTCCAATTAATACTTCCTGTAATAAGCTGACCGGAAAGAAAGTGCGCATTCTGTCCGTAAGCCTGTAATTGAATATAGCGCGTGTTGCCATTAAAACCAACCTGGATGCTATCCTGTAAAATAAATGGCAAGTTGTTTGCATTCGGATTTATGTACACCGAAACAAAAACATAAATACTGTCATTCGGGTCGATCTCAATATTGGTTACATTTGAAACAGCGGCTCCGTTAATGTTTATTTTGAAGACAGAATTATTTCCGCCCATCAGTTTTACATCGCTTAATAATAATTGTTGATTATTGTTGTTGATGATTTTTACCGATTGGGTTATAGAACCCGTGCTGGCAAAAACCGTATCAAAAAAGATGGTATCAGCAGAGAAATTAACAGAAGCATCCGTGCTGGTGATAAAGGAATTTTTTTTGCACGATGAAACAATCAATAAAATCATCGCAATCGGGAGTAAGATCTTGTTCATCGTAATCAATATGCTAATTGTGAGGAATCATTACCTGCAAAAGGCGCTATGTATTAAGCATGGTCCGATGCGCTTTTGTAAGAATATTTTCATTGATCATTGCCATTTATAACGAAACTTTAAAGTAAAAGTTGTTTAATTGACGGGGTGAATAAACGAGCCCGATTTCGTTTGCAGGCTGCATTTTCAAAACAGGTATTGGTACAATTCTTCTACCCTTCCCATATTTATAATTTCAATGTTGAATTTCTGATTTCTTAATACTTTTTGATTGTACTTAGAAACAACAATTTTTTCAAACCCCAATTTTTCAGCCTCGGCAATCCGTTGTTCAATTCTGTTCACAGCTCTTATTTCGCCACTCAATCCAACTTCCCCTGCAAAGCAAATATGCTTTGGAAGGGGGGTGTCCTCATAAGAACTTAATAACGCACATAACACCGCGAGATCAACAGACGGATCTTCAACTTTTATTCCTCCCGCTATATTTAAGAACACATCTTTCATTCCGAAATGAAAACCTCCGCGTTTTTCGAGCACTGCCAATAATAATTGCAATCTTCGTAAATCAAACCCCGTAACCGTGCGTTGCGGGGTTCCATAAACGGATTGCGTCACCAGCGCCTGCACCTCAATCAATAAAGGCCGGATTCCTTCAATGGTAGCGGCAATGGCAATTCCATTTAACTGATCTTCCTTTTGAGTAATCAGAATTTCGCTTGGATTCGTCACTTGTCGCATTCCTTCATCCGTCATTTCATAGATTCCCAGCTCAGCTGTGCTGCCAAAACGATTTTTTAAAGTTCGCAAGATACGATAGGCATAATGCCTGTCTCCTTCAAATTGAAGAACCGTATCTACCATGTGTTCCAAAATTTTCGGACCGGCGATTGTCCCATCCTTAGTAATGTGTCCAATTAAAAAAACAGGCGTGTTTGTTTCTTTGGCGAAACGTTGAAACTCAGCCGCACATTCCCGAATTTGCGATACACTGCCTGGAGGAGATTCAATATAAGTCGAATGCAGGGTTTGGATGGAATCAACAATCACCAATTGAGGGTTAAGTTTATTTATTTCCTGGAATATTATTTGCGTGGACGTTTCCGTAAGCAAATAAAAATTTTCATTTTTAATTTTCAACCTGTCGGCGCGCATCTTGATTTGTTGCTCACTTTCTTCACCGCTGATATATAATGTAGTAATATTTTTTAGCAACAATCCGTTTTGTAAAAACAAAGTACTCTTACCGATTCCGGGTTCACCGGCAATCAATACAATACTCCCGCCAACAATGCCTCCTCCAAGAACCCTGTTTAGCTCCGCATCATCCGTAACAATTCTTTTTTCTTCTCCGCTGGTTACTTCACTTAGAGAAATTATTTTTATTTCTTTTTTTTCTGCTGAGAAACCTTTTCTTTTTAAATCCTCCAGTTTACTGTCTTTTATGATGACTTCTTCAATAAAAGTATTCCATTGTTCGCATGACGGACATTTACCCAACCACTTTACCGTTTCATAACCACAGTTGCTGCAAAAAAATGCGGTCTTGACTTTACTCATGCGATAAAGTTATTGCTAAAAAGCTCTAAAAATAATTTGTTGAAAAAATCGAGGAGGAAAAAATCACCCCGGAAAGTGGAGAGGAAATTCTAACCAAATCAAACACATCATTTCTAAAAGTAAAAGGGTCAGCAATTAAGCCGACCCCTTACTTACTAACCCATTAAATTCTTCCACTAAATTACAAATTAGCGCCACATAACAAAATTAATTTTTTGCGGTGTGAATAACTTTCAAAACAACTTAAATGGCATAATGCAGTTGGAAAATATTGTATTACTATTTGATTATCATATATATATATAACATTCTTATAAAGAATAAACTTTTGAAGAATTGATAATCAATCTAAAAAGAGTCTGCTTAGAGCTTAATTTCCTCATCTTGTTTATCAAAGAAATGGAACTCGGTCAAATGGTAGTTTGTGTTGGATCTGATCTTCACAGATTGCTTGTATTTCCACCTCCATTTCCACTTTTTTGAGGTAAGGACGTTGCCTTTTGTAAGATAAGCATACATTATGGGGTGAACGACCAAAGTAAGGTTTTTGTGTTGATGGTTAAGGAGATAACTGATATTTTTTTCAATTTCGTCCTCAAGAATAAGCGCCGATGAGATTTTACCTGTCCCATTGCAACTTGGGCAAATTTCCTGGGTATTTATGGTTACCTCAGGTTTCATTCGCTGGCGGGTAACCTGCATAAGCCCAAACTTTGAAATCGGCAAAACGGCATGCTTGGCCCGGTCAGTCCGCATGAAAGCTTCCATAGATTCAGCCAGTTTTCGTTTGTTTTCCGGCAGTTTCATGTCTATAAAATCTACTACAATGATCCCCCCCAGATCTCTAAGGCGCAATTGCCTTGCAATTTCTTCAGCAGCCTCGAGGTTGGTTTCAAAAGCATTTTGTTCCTGATTATTGCTAACGCTTTTGTAGCCGCTGTTGACGTCAATTACGTGTAATGCTTCGGTATGCTCAACAATAAGATAAGCTCCGCTGGGTAAATTAACCGTTTTACCAAATGCAGCTTTTACCTGTTTGGTTACACCCAGCTGATCAAATATGGGGGATCCGTTGTGATGATAAGAAACGATATCTACTTTATCGGCTGCAATCCGCTGAATGTAGTTTTTTGTATCGTTATAAATATTCTTGTCGTTAATAATAATTTTATTAAAATCTTCATTGAGGAGATCGCGCAGCATACTCGTTGTTTTGGTCTGCTCGCTCAGGATTTTTGCAGGCGCAACTGCTCCTTTTAGATTGTGTTGAATGGTTTTCCAGGTAGCAACAAGTTCCGTCAGATCTTCGTTGAGTTCCGCTGTATTTTTGCCTTCTGCTGCGGTGCGGACGATCACGCCAAAATTTTTTGGTTTAATGGCCTCAATAATTTTTTGCAGTCGTTTGCGCTCCTCAGACGAATGAATTTTCCTGGAAACTGCAACGATATCATTAAATGGAGTGATCACTACAAATCTTCCAGGTAACGAAATTTCACAACTAAGTCTCGGACCTTTTGCAGCAATCGGTTCCTTCAAAATCTGCACCAAAATATTTGGTTTCCCGCTGAGCACTTCTGTAATCTTTCCGGTTTTAACTATTTCGGGTTCTACCTGAAAAGAAGCGAAGTCAGGGCTATTTTGCCCGTTATCATTGATGGTTTGCTGAGTAAATTTCAACAACGAGCGGGCGTAAGGACTTAAGTCAGTATAGTGAAGAAAAGCGTCTTTTTCAAAACCAACGTCAATAAAGGCGGCGTTCAATCCGGGAATAAGTTTTTTTACTTTTCCGAGATATAAGTCGCCCACGGCAAAACTGGCATCAGTTTTCTCATGGTGCAATTCGACCAGTTTTTTATCCTCAAGCAACGCTATTTCGACACCTTGAGGAGCGGCATTTATAATTAATTCTTTGTTCAAGTGAAAATCTCATTTATCATCTAAATCATCGTTGTTATACGCTGCGAAGGATTATTTAATGTAGCGCAAGCATTCTTGTGATAAATAAATAAAGATAACAGCAGCAGGAAAGAAAAACCGCGCGCTAGGCGAGGGATAGAAACTATTTATTTCTTTTTTTATGACGATTTTTTCTGAGTCGTTTTTTTCGCTTGTGTGTCGCGATTTTGTGGCGTTTACGTTTTCTCCCACAAGGCATAATAAAATTCGTTTTAAGTTAAAAAATCAATTTCATTGAAATTACTTTTCTCTTTGAAAAGCGTTATTGCAATAATTTAATGCGTTCGTCTATTTCTTTAATAATTTTACCGTCATTGATAAATCCTTTTGCGTCATCGTACCATTTTACCGCCTCTTTTTTATTTCCTTTCTTCTCGTTTATTTCCGCCATAGTCAAGATCGCTTCTACGTTACCTGGCTCGTGCCGGATGACCCTGGTTAAACGTTCAATCGCTTTGTCAAATTGCCCGGACATTTCTCCGCCCAGACCAAGCATGAATTGCGCATACATATTGTTACTGTCTCGATTAGCAACGTCTAGGATCCGCTGAATT
Organism: Puia sp.; assembly: GCA_035308805.1. Lineage (GTDB taxonomy): Bacteria > Bacteroidota > Bacteroidia > Chitinophagales > Chitinophagaceae > Puia. The sequence goes on from DATGFZ010000156.1 coordinate 9,719, forward strand.
CCCAGCATGACTTCCTGTGGACTACCTGCAGAACTCCCAAAAATATAGCAAGCTCCCAGTCCCACTCTGGCAGAATCATTGTTGGGATTCAACTGCAATGATTTTTCAAATAACTCTTTGGCATTATCAGCCATCCAACTTTTTAATCCTGCGTCATCCTGTCCGCGCAGGTTTTCTAAAAATAATTGGGCTGCAAAGGTGAGCTTTTTTTCAGAATTTTCCAATTTAGCAGTTTCGCCCGTATAATATGCATAAGCTAAAAATCCGTCAGGGACAGAATCCTGCCAAAAGTTGGCTAATTGTGTAAAGGCGATCACCTGCTGATTTTTTACATCCCCGCGCACAACGCTGTGTTCCAAACTGTTTACATACGATAATTGAAAGGGAGACAGCTTTGCCTTTGAGGCATTCAAAACATCCTGCGTAGAAATTGATTTTACTGGCGTGGCTTGGGAATCAGTTTGCACAACCGCATTCTTCTTTTTAGGGGGAATGGTTTCTCCAAAAAAGAAAATAAGAATTAATAACAACAATCCCGATCCCGCTAAAATAAATTGTGGCTTTTTCATTCACATTTATTAAAGCGGCAAAACTACATTTCTTCTTCGGGCTTTGGTTGGTCTTCTTTAACTGATTGCAATTTTTTTACTTCTGCAACAAATTCTTTTGCAGGCTTAAACGCGGGTATATAATGCTCAGGAATATGAACAGCGACATTTTTTTTGATGTTTCTGCCAATTTTTGCTGCCCTTTTCTTGGTTATAAAACTGCCGAAACCGCGAACGTAAATGTTTTCGCCTTTCGCTAAAGTGTCTTTAACTTCTTTAAACATGGTTTCGAGCGTTACTAAAACGTCAATTTTAGGTATACCCGTTTTTTCCGAAATTTGGTTAACAAGGTCTGCCTTTCTCATTAGTGTTAATTTATAAGTTTCTGATTTTAAATATATAACAATATTTTCAAATTACAAGTTTCTCTATCAAATTTATAGGTTAGGGTTGAAAATCAATTTGTTACATTTCACGCCTTCAATCTAAAATATTGATTTTAAGCATTTAATAGTATACAACGTTAATTACGTTTGAATATTATTGTTAACAATTAAGTTTATTTGCAAAATGAAATCCGGCTTTACAAAAAAACTGCTGTTATGGAACAGTTCTCATAATACACGTTCGATGCCATGGAAAGGTGAAAAGGATGCCTATAAAATTTGGCTGAGTGAAATCATTTTACAACAAACCCGGGTTGAGCAGGGTCTGCAGTATTACCATAAGTTCATCAAGGAATTTCCAACGGTACTGGATCTGGCAAAAGCTTCACGACAAAAAGTTTACAAATTATGGGAAGGATTGGGTTACTACACCCGTTGCAAAAACTTAATTGATACTGGAAATGAAATTGTCCGGCGATATAAAGGGAAATTTCCTTCCAATTACGATGAAATAAGAAAATTAAAAGGAATTGGGCCTTATACGGCGGCAGCGATTTCTTCTTTCGCTTATAATCTTCCACATGCAGTTGTAGATGGTAATGTGATAAGGATATTATCGAGATATTTTGGAATAACAACACCGGCAAATTCTTCTCCAGGAAAAAAATTTTACGCGGAGATCGCGCAATCTCTTTTACCTGAAAAAAAAGCTGGCGAATATAACCAGGCAATTATGGATTTCGGAGCCATTGTTTGCAAACCAAGAAATCCACGCTGTGAGGAATGCGTCCAAAAAAAAGATTGCCAGGCATTTCAGAATAATTGGGTGACCCTATTGCCAGTAAAGGTAAAAAGGGCTGAAAAAAAACAACGGTGGTTTTATTATTTCATTTTTGAAAATAAAAATGATGTTTTTATCCGTCAGCGAAAAGAAAAAGACATCTGGCAAAATTTATTTGAATTTATGTTGGTTGAAAAAGATCAGCAAACCAATGATGACAAATTATTGAAGTCAGTAAAATTTCTGAAATATGCCGGGAAACAAAAAATATCAATTGCGGAAATTTCTCCTCATCGAAAGCAGGAACTCACCCATCAAACCATCCACGTACAATTCCTGAAGTTTAATATAAATCAAGGCAGCCCCACGCTGAAAAAGGATTATCTGCAAATACCAAAAAAGGAATTGGACCAATACGCTTTCCCAAAAATAATAGCATCTTATTTGCAACAGAACACCTGATAGAAAATATCGCCAACTGTTAATAATTGCCGAAGTCAAAAAAATTTATCTTTTTTTGTCCGAAAAAATTTAACTTTAAGAGGGTAAAATTTGTAGCCGATCTATAAACTTCAAACTTAAGTGTATGAGAGGTGTAAACAGGGTTATGCTAATTGGAAATTTAGGAAAAGACCCGGACATGCAGTATCTCGAAGGCAATATTGGCGTTGCCAAATTTTCGCTTGCAACAACAGAAACATTTAAAGACAGGGCTGGAAAATTAATTTCACAAACAGAATGGCACACCGTGGTATTGTGGCGCGGTCTTGCAGAACTTGCGCAGAAATATCTTCACAAAGGAAGTCTTGTATATATTGAAGGGCGTTTACGAACCCGAAGCTGGGAAGACAAAGAAGGAAATAAGAAATTTGCGACCGAAGTGGTGGGTGATAATTTGATCATGCTTGATAAGCGCTCCGACGGAAATCATCCGCCATTACCGCACGAAGGAATTGACGGCACAGGGCATACTGAATCGCCGCCAATAAGCTCACCGCCTTCAGAAGATCTACCATTTTAGAATTGCCCAAACAATTTATTAAATTTGCGACAATTATACAGGCAGGACACGACCCTGCCTTTAGTGATTAAGGTTATATTGTTAATGAAACTAATTTGCTTTGAGTCACCCTTTTTTTCCTGATTGTTTTTTCCCACCTTTTTTTTTAGCGATCAACCCGCAGGCCACGAGCATTTTGGCTGTGATCATACTTTTTTTGTTGATCATATCTTTTATTGTTTCAGGCTCTGAGGTGGCTTTTTTCTCCTTATCACAAAAGGATATCAATATCCTAAAAACCAAACAGGATGCGTCTTGGAAACGCATTGCAAACCTGCTTGAAGAGCCCAAAATATTATTGGGGTCTTTATTAATTGCCAATACGTTTGTGAATATTGCCATCATTATTCTATCGAATTTTTTGATAGACCAGGTGACACCACTCAGGCAAAGTTTTTGGATCGAATTTCCCATTAAGGTTTTTACGGTGACTTTTGTGCTCGTGTTATTCGGAGAAGTGATGCCTAAAGTCTGGGCTTCGCAAAATAATCTGCAGTTCGCATATTACACATCGGGAGTTGTTGAGGTCATTAACCTCCTATTTAAAAAAGTAAGCAGCTGGATGGTGGGCAAATCTGAAATCACTGAACGTTTTTTTGGAAGTAAGAAAACGGCGGAAGAAAATTTGGAAGAATTGGATCACGCAATCGATCTGACAACTGATAATGCCAGTGAGGAAGAAAAAAATATTTTAAAAGGAATAGTAAATTTCGGAAACATCATCGTAAAGCAGGTAATGAAGACAAGGCTTGATGTGAGTGGAATTGAACATACCATTTCGTTTGGAGAATTAAAACGTCGAGTGGAAGAACTGCATTATTCCCGCTTGCCCGTATATAAAAACAGCCTTGATGAAATTGTGGGGATTATTCAAACAAAAGATTTGATTCCTTATCTAAATGAACCTGATCAATTTGATTGGTACGCATTATTGCGAACCCCATACTTTGTACATGAGCATAAACTGATTGAAGACCTGCTGCACGAATTTCAAAACAAACACATTCATTTTGCAGTTGTTGTTGATGAATTTGGTGGCACAAGCGGAATCGTAACACTTGAAGATATTTTGGAAGAAGTAATTGGTGATATTAAGGATGAATTTGATGAAGAAGAAAATATCAATACCCGCCTGGAAGACGGGACTTATGTTTTCGAAGGCAAAACCATGATCAATGATGTTTGCAAGATCATGGGTATTTCAACAATAACTTTCGACAATATAAAAGGAGAGAGCGATTCTTTAGCAGGTTTAATATTGGAGATAGCGGGAGAAATTCCAAAAGTTAACGATACCATTACAAGTGGCGATTTTAAATTTACCATCCTTGATGCTGACAGAAGCCGGGTGAAAAAAGTAAAAGTTGCTGTAACAATAAGACAAACTTAATTTGCATCACAATGAATTCAAAACTGTTGAAAAAAAATATTCTTTCTTGTCTTTTGTGTATTGATTCTTTTTTGTTTGCTATAATCCTTTTTTCCTGCAACAGTTCTTACACGCCAAAGCCAACAGGGTATTTTAAAATTGATTTCCCAAAACACGAGTATCAAACATTTGATGAAAAAGGTTTTCCATATACTTTTGAATATCCTGTATACGCCCGTATTATTCATGATACTACCTTTTTTGAAGACAAACCGGAAAATCCGTATTGGATAAATATAGACTTCCCACAATTCCATGCGCGTGTATATGTAAGCTATAAAGAAATTGGTCCAAACAGTTTTGATAAACTAAGAGATGATGCTTACAAAATGACCTTTAAACACTCTTATAAAGCAACGGCAATTGACGATTCATTAATGAAAACGCCACTCGGAGTTTCTGGCATTTTTTTTAATGTTGGAGGCAACGCTGCAACGGCAAAGCAATTCTATGTGACAGATTCTGTAAAAAATTTTTTACGCGGAGCTTTATATTTTGATACCGCGCCTAATGAAGATTCCCTCGGAATTGTCAATCAATTTCTGCAGGAAGATATGCGGCACATCATCAATACGCTAAGATGGAAGAATTAGAGGATTCAAGAGCGGGTAGCCGATGGTCTTTGTCAGGAAAAATGTGTCAACAACCAATCAATTAAGCACCGCAATTCTATTACCTTTGGGGAACAAAAAATAGAATATGATAGCAATCGATCATATCCTGGTTAGTGACCTTGTTGTTGAAGAACAATTCGTGTGTGATCTGAATAAATGCAAAGGGGGGTGCTGCGAAGAAGGTGATGCAGGTGCTCCTTTGGAGGATGAAGAATTGGACTGGCTAAATGAAGTCTTTGAAATAGTAAAACCATATTTAACCGCAGAAGGAATTAAAGCAATAGACCAAAAAGGGAGATACCAATATCACAAAGAATTTGGGTGGGTTACTCCGACCATTGACAATAAGATTTGCGCTTATGGGCATTATGACAAGAAGGGAATTATTAAATGCGGTATCGAGCAAGCCTATTGCGACGGAAAAATAAATTGGAAAAAACCGATCAGTTGTCATTTGTATCCGATCAAGATCACCAAGACAAAGGAACAGGAAATGGTAAATTATGAACCGAGAGAAGGATTGTGTAACCCTGGATGTGCGTTGGGTCAAAAAACCAAAACACCTGCGTATATTTTCTTGAAAGAAGCCTTAATCAGAAAATACGGGGAAGGTTTTTACGGAGCACTTGAACAAATTGCGGGAAAATATTTTGAGCCATAAGAAATAAGCCAATGGAGTATCGGTGATGCGATGATGATGTTCGGCTCTTAAAACGCATCGGAATAAAATTGTTGCAGTATAACGGCATGGGAACAAGGGTCAAGAGAATTTCCAATGCCCAGCAAAAAATAATTATGACAGAAAATAGTTCAACATTTATTGCAAAGAGCACGGTCAAAGCTGGAGATATTGAACACCGCCGGAAAATAAATGTAAATATTGGGAAATACAATAGTGCCGTCGTGCAGGGAAAAACGCAATTCAGTGATCTGCATCTGGCACGCGAACGGGCAAAAAATATTAAATGGAAAGCGATTGAAACACTAGACCAGCAGCTTGAAACATTTGAACATGCGTTTACCAAACGTGGGGGAAAGGTGATATGGGCCGAAAATACTGCGCAAGCGCTCGAGGAAATATTAGCAATTTGCCGGCAAAAAAATTGCCGCAGCATTGTGAAGAGTAAAAGCATGGTTACCGAAGAAATAAAACTGAATGATTTTTTGGAAGAGCATCAAATTGAAAGTGTAGAAACAGATCTTGGCGAATACATTCAGCAGTTGGATGGCGAGCCGCCGTATCACATTGTCACGCCGGCAATGCATAAGAGCAAGGAAGATGTTGCCAAATTATTTTACGAGAAATTAAATACGGCACCAAATCTTTCGCCTGAACAACTTACGCTGGTTGCAAGGGAAAAATTGAGAAAGAAATATGTTGAAGCAGAAATAGGAATTACCGGAGCAAATTTTATCATTGCAGAAATCGGCGCTATTGCTGTTACAGAAAATGAAGGCAATGCAAGACTAAGCTGCGCTTTTCCAAAAACCCATATTGTGATTGCAGGAATTGAAAAAGTTGTGCCATCTTTAACTGACCTCGGATTGTTTTGGCCGCTGCTTGCAACATTTGGAACTGGTCAGCAACTTACCGTTTACAACACCATTGTAACCGGGCCGAAAAAACCAAATGAAATGGATGGGCCTGATGATATGTACGTTATCTTGTTGGACAACGGCAGAACGAATATTCTCGCCAACGAAAAGGCCAGAGAGAGTTTATATTGTATTCGATGCGGCGCCTGTTTAAACGCCTGCCCGGTGTATAAAAACATTGGCGGACACACTTACAGCGCTACCTACAGCGGGCCCATAGGCGCTGTTATTACTCCGCATTTGCAACAAATGAATGACTGGAAGCACTTAAGCTATGCATCTTCATTATGTGGTAATTGCACCGAAGTTTGTGCCGTAAAAATAAATTTACACGAGTTGTTACTGCAAAATCGCAATGAAGCTGTTGAAAGCGGCTATGCCGGTTGGGCTGAAAGAATTGCATGGAAAATTTGGAAAAAAACAAGTTTAAGCAGGAAGATGATGAACATGGGAAACGGGAAAATGAAAAACCGGATTGTAAATAAAATGTTTACCGCATGGACTTCACGGCATGCTGATCTTAATTTTTCCCAAAAAACTTTTAATCAACTTTGGCAAGAAAAATATCCAAATTAAAAATAAAATTATCTTACAAAATATTTAGTCGGTTTTATACCGGCTTTTTTATTATTGAATTTTTCTGAATGCTTTTGTACGCGCAATATATCACCCCCAGACTTCAATATATAGTTGATTTTATCAGCAAAGAATTATTTGGTGAACCAATCACCATTACAAAAAATAAAAATCAATTCATTGCAAGCAATGATCCTAAAATAAATTATTCGGAACAGGAATTTTCGGAACAGGAATTTTTTATCCGAAGCACTCCCTTACTTTTTGAAGCAGGAATAAGACAAAGGTCGATAAATTGTTTTGAACTGAATTATTACAAAGTTTTTTTTCAGACTAATGGAGATCTTCCTTTTGATATTTTTGCTGCAAGTTTTTATTTGTTGAGCCGCTATGAAGAATATCTGCCGCATCAGAAAGATGAATATGGCAGGTATGCACACACCAACTCATTGGCATTTAAAGAACATTTTTTACAGACTCCTGTAATTAACATCTGGTTGGAAGAATTGAAAAAATCTTTGCAAAATAAATTTCCGGAAATTGTTTTCCAGCATAATGCGTTCCGGTTTATCCCGACTTACGATATCGATACTGCTTATTCTTATTTATATAAAGGATGGAAAAGAAGTCTAGGCGGACTGGTAAGGTCAATAGTGAATGGCGAATGGTCGATTGCACGAGAAAGAATAAATGTTTTGAGGAGGAAGAAAAATGATCCGTTTGACGCTTATGAATGGCTTGATTCTTTGCATTTGTACTGCCGCGTAAAACCTTATTACTTTTTTTTAGTGGCAAAAGAACAAAAGGGTTACGATAAAAATATTTCCCCCAATGAATCTGCATTGCAGGAGTTAATTGAATACCATGCCTCGGCAAATTTTGTTGGTCTTCATCCTTCGTGGCAAAGTGGCGATGACAAACATTTATTGAAAGAAGAAATTGAATGGCTTGAATACATTTCAGAAAAAAGAATTATACACAGCCGTCAACATTATATACGATTTACTTTACCAGAAACGTACAATCGGCTTATTGTTGCAGGGATTCAAAAAGATTTTTCCATGGGTTATGGTAGCATCAATGGTTTTCGTGCATCTGTTGCCTCATCTTTTTATTGGTATGATCTGTCCAACGAAAGGAAAACAAGCCTTCAAATTTTTCCCTTTTGTTTTATGGACGCCAATTCTTTTTACGAACAAAAATATACAGCACAGCAGGCAATGGAAGAACTGTTGAATTATTACCGCTTAATAAAAAAAGTAAACGGGTTAATGATCACCATCTGGCATAATAATTTTTTGGGAACAGACAGACAGTTTGCCGGGTGGAGAGACGTTTATGAAGTTTTTTTAAAAGAAGAAGTGTACTGGGATATGTAAAACGGGCTCCGGCGATGCCGGCAAATCCATCAAAAATATATACCCAGGCGTGATCAATAGCCCGGTTATAAAAAAATTTAAAAAGAAAGAATTTTTTTGTCTTGAGCATTTTTTTAATGCCGAAAATGTCGCATTCCTGTAATTACCATAGCGAGATTATTCTTTACACAGAAATCAATTGAATCTTTATCGCGCACAGAGCCTCCCGGCTGGATAAAGGAAGCAATCCCTTCGGCGTGTGCTATACGAACACAATCATCAAACGGGAAAAACGCGTCGGAGGCCATTGCGGCTTCGTGCAAATCAAAACTGAATTGTTTTGCCTTTTCTATTGCATTTCTTAATGCATCAATTCTGCTCGTCTGTCCGCACCCTTTACCAATCAACTGCTTATTTTTCACCAGCGCAATTGCATTTGATTTAAGGTGTTTACAAACAATATTGGCAAAAATCAGATCGGCTTTTTCGCTATCATTGGTTTCTCTTCCGCCGACTTCTTTCCACTCGGTATAATTTCCAATGTCTTTATTTTGCATCAAGGTTCCACCCAGCAAACTTTTATAACCAATAATATCCATCTTTTTATTCGTATTGTATTGAAGTAATATCCTGTTCTTTTTTAATTTTAAAATAGAAAGCGCATCTTCAGCAAATTCTTTTGCGATCAACACTTCGAAAAATAATTCACTTATCGCTTCCGCAGTGGCACTATCGATGGTTCCGTTGCAAACAAGCACACCACCAAATGCGCTTTCGGGATCGCCGGCAAGCGCATTTTTCCAGCAATCCAGAACTGTTTTTCTCGAAGCGATGCCGCAAACGTTTGTATGTTTTACAATTGCAAAAGTTGTTTCATCAAATTCATTGATTAGCTGGATTGCCGCTTCACTATCCACAAGATTGTTATAGGAAATTTCTTTACCATTCAATTGGATGAACACTTTTTTTAAATCGCCATAAAAGGCAGCTTCCTGGTGAGGGTTTTCGCCATACCGCAAGGGCGTTTTATTTTCTGAATCAAGCAGAGGGATAATATTTCCGGGATTAAAATAATTGGAAATTGCTATATCGTATTGCGCGCATACTTCGAAAGCTTTTGCTGCAAATGACCGGCGATCCTCAAGCGAAGTTGTTCCTTTTTTTTCATCAAGAAGATTGTCAAGATCACTATAATTCTTTGGAGAAGCAACGATCAAAACATCGTTATAATTTTTTGCTGCGGCGCGAATCAATGAGACGCCTCCGATGTCAATTTTTTCAATGATTAATTTTTCTTCGCCTGTTTTATTCAGCGTTTCTTCGAAAGGATAAAGATCAACGATCACCAGATCAATTTCTGGAATATTATATTGATCCATTTCCTTTCGATCCATTTCGTTTTCCCGTCTTCCCAAAATACCCCCAAACACGGCAGGATGCAGCGTTTTTACTCTTCCGCCTAAAATCGAAGGATAAGATGTGAGACTTTCCACGGCGATGGATGGAATTTGTAATTGCTCGATAAATTTTTGAGTTCCGCCGGTTGAATAGATTGTAATGCCCAACCCGTGCAATTTCCTTACAATGGATTCAAGTCCCTCTTTATAAAAAACAGAAATTAATGCGCTCTTGATTTTCGTTGTCATACTATTTTACCGCTGATTTTTTGAAGCCGCAAAACTACATCAATCCACATTCATCACAAAGGGGCATTATCGTTGAGCTCATCATAATAATTAAGATTCATTTTCATCACATAATTTTTTTTTGGCAAAATTCCAACACAGATCGTGCCTGTGAATTTTCAGCAATATTTGTCCGAAATGCTCACAGATGAGCGGAGGATACTGCATAAGATGCTGAAGGTTTTTAAGAAAGTAACCATGGAATGAACCATTCTTACATCACCTTCATTGGTTTTCCCAATCAGGACATATCAAATGTATCAGCTCCGCTGTCTTTAGTTACTCCGGTAAAGGCACACCGGGTTTAGCCATAATGTCCGTACCGAAAAGAATTTTCTATACAATCAGCATCATGATCCTTCTCAGTGTGGCGTAAATCAAATGCACGCCAAAAAAGAAAAGTTATCCAATAACTGGAATGCCTAAAATCCGTAATGGCTGAATCAAACAAAATCAAGACAGGCCAAGGAGCACATGATTTCTGAGGCTGGGAAATTTAATTAACATTGGAAGTCTCAGGTAACAGAAACTTTACCGGTCTGTAACCAAGATCAACCCTGGACAAGTCAGCAGAAAGCATTTGTTTCGATGAAAATACTTGGATTTTATACGGTATTATACACCGTATTTTCACGGTTTTTTACCCCGTAAATAAACGGTCTTTTTTCGTATTTTACGCATTAATGCTTTGAAACACTAAGATTTATAAATAAAGATAATTCATAATTGATTGATTAACATTTTTTTACGCAGTAATCATAATGCTTATCTGAATATTTTTAACACGATAAAAATATTCGTCATTTTAAATTTAAAGCTATGATTACGACACAAAAAAAATCGTTACAAGCAGGCAAGTACGTAGATGCACAGTATGTTGATACCATGATCAGAACCTACAAAAAAGAAAGATGGGTGCAAAACTCTGAATATATTGGTAAAGAAGATTCATTGACAGCATGGATGAATCTGGAAGAACTGGAAGAGTTTGTTGAGCGCATAAAAACACATGGAGGCAATGGCGTTCGTATTTGTTTTGGAGCGCATCCGCAGGAATTTGAAAATACGGATTTGGCAGGAAGACAAACAGTGGTAATGGTTGCAACAAAAGGCACAGACAGCGCAGCAAATAAGGATCTGTATGTTTGTACTGAAGGAAAAGCAGATATACTGGCTTATGGCTGGTTACCTGTATGCCCACCTTATTGTGGAACAGGCCTAACCTCTCCCGGCACTACTTTAGTAGATCGCGGAGACAAGGGTTGGTCAATCATATAAAATAAGGTTAGGTTTATCCTTTTAAATTCTTAGCTAATCGGAAAAATTCCGATTAGCTTTTTTTATCAGAATTCTTTTGTCGTAACTTTTCATCAATATGGTAGTTTCTTTATGCCTGAGTTATATTTCTATTGCAATTGCATTGCTGGCAAGTTTTACGGTTTATTTTCGGCCCCAAGCTCATTCATACCTAAGAATTTTTCCGATTTTCCTATCAATAATTGCCATACTTGGCGGAATCATTGGATATCTTTCCGTGTACGGCATAAACAATATTATACTTTTTAATGTTTTTTCGATTTTTGCATTTTGCTTCTACTTTTTTGTTTTAAGTCAAATCATCGTAAATACAAAAATAAAAAAGCTCATTTTTTTTATCATGTTCTTATATCCGGTTCTTGCTTTTGTGAATACCATTATCATTCAAAAAATAACGGTCTTTCACACGAGAAGCTATTCGATTGGTTGTTTATTGATTGTTGCTTTTTGTATTTATTATTTTTATGAATTATTTCACCTCCCCCGTGCCATTAATCTTTTAAAAGAAACTTCTTTTTGGATTTGCTCCGGACTATTATTTTATTATGCTTGCAGTTTTCCCCTTTTTGGATTTATCAATTCTCTGAAAAACCCGTCAAATATGATAAAAATCCATTTGGGAATTATATTTAACTTATTGGATGTTTTTTTATATTCATCTTTTACTATCGCTTTTTTATGTCGGATCAAAATCAGGAAATTTATATAATCACATTAATTGGTATTGTACTGGCTTTGCTATTAATAGGGTCAATTGTATTTGTCGTTTTTTTATATCAACGCAGGCGCTTTATCCAAGAAAAGGAATTGGCTGAAATAAAGGTGCAATTTGAGCAGGAATTGCTTCGCTCACAATTAGAAATGCAGGAATCCACTTTTAAAATAGTTGCGCAGGAACTGCATGATAATATCGGACAGGTTCTTTCCGTTATAAAATTATCGTTATCCATTTTACCGCTCGACAAGAACCATCCTGCTTATGAAGGCATACAAAACTGTCGGGACATGCTGAATAAAGTTATTTTTGACGTATCGCATATTACGAAAAGCATGCACAGCGACAGAATCTCCGACATAGGCATTGATGAAGCGATACGTTTTGAACTGGATGCACTCAGAAAAACAGGGTTGACAAAAGTCGATTTTGAAGTTTCAGGAACTCCCAATTCCATCAATCCTCAAAAAGCAATATTTATATTCAGGATGTTCCAGGAAATGATCAATAACACCTTAAAGCATGCCCAGGCCAGCCAAATAAATGTTGGTGTCAATTACTCAACGGATAATAAATTTGTACTGAAAGTTGAAGACAATGGTATCGGATTCAATGCAGAAAAAAAACAAAAAGAAACCACTTCTTCAAGCGGAATTGGTTTGAGAAATATGGTGAACAGGGCAAAATTGATCGGGGCATTAATTTCCATCCATAGTGAAGCGGGAAACGGAACGGCAATCACGGTGGAGCTTCCTGTGGAAGAATAAACATGATAAAGCTTAAGTTTTGATAAATAAAAAGATAAAAGTTGCCATTGCCGATGATCATACCTTGCTTAGAAGCGCACTGAGCAAGTTAATTTCGTCATATGATAATTATGTCATTCTATTTGAAGCTGAAAATGGTTTTGATGTAAAATTGAAAATTACCCAGCATGCCGTTCCAGACATTATTTTACTCGATGTAAATATGCCCGGCATGGATGGGTTTGAGACTGTGCAGTGGCTTCATAAAAATTATCCGCAGATTAAAGTGTTGGCATTATCCATGTTCAGTGACGAAAAAATAATTATCCGGATGCTGCGACTTGGCGCAAAGGGCTATGTGCTGAAAAATATAGATCCGGAGGAATTAAAAACCGCTTTGGATTCGGTCATGAAAAAGGATTTTTATCTGCCCGAATACATTTCAGGAAAAATCATCAGCGGGTTGAATAAAGACGGTGATGATGCTGAAAGGCAATCTATTTTTCTTACTGAAAAAGAAAAAGAGTTCTTACACCTGGTTTGCTCAGAACTCACGTATAAAGATATAGCGCTGAAATTAAATTTGAGTCCCCGCACGATTGACGATTACAGAAACGCCCTTTTTGAAAAATTCGATGTAAAATCCCGCATTGGATTAGCCATCTATGCCATTAAGAAGGGATTCGTTGTTGTCTGACTCATGTTGATAATAATTTATTCAAATAAACCATTTGACCAAGATGATAAATGTCATGTTGTATCAATCCATTTAAAAGGTAGCGAATGTTATAATCCCGATATTTGACAGCCCCCTCCAGAAAATCATCTGTTTTTTTTTGCAGCGCATTGATAATATCTTCATGAATCAACATGAATTGTTTCAATCCTTTTTCCCATGTGTGATGCGCAGGATCGATTTTAATCCAATCCTTTTTCTCAAAAACAGTGATATCAGAAACTTTATTTTCAATCTGAGCGAGGGTAAATTCAGCCCAACTATTCATGTGGTACAATAACTGAACCAGTGAATGAGAATTTTCTGAAGGTTTTTTGTACGAGCTTTTTGCATCTATTGTTTTAAAGATTGCAGATACAGATTGACCATACCAGGGCTCACCGTTGAGTACTTCTTGCAAATTGTTTATGATGATTTGAATTTGGTTATTCATTTTTCAGAGAATGATCATTTGCTCAAATACATGCTTCTGTCTTTATACAATTGTCGGAAATAAGGGTCACGCAAATCCTTAATAAACCGAATTGCCTCACCGGTTGATTTCATTTCGGGCCCAAGTTCCTTATTAACGCCCGGAAATTTATCGAAACTGAACACAGGTTCTTTTATAGCATATCCCTTTAATTTTTTTTCAAATTTGAAATCTTTTAATTTATTGACGCCAAGCATGACTTTTGTCGCAACATTTAAATATGGAATTTGATATGCCTTTGCAATAAACGGCGTAGTGCGTGATGCGCGTGGATTTGCTTCGATTACGTATACCTTACCATCTTTAATGGCAAACTGAATATTAATAAGCCCTTTGATATTTAATTGAAAGGCAATTTTGCGTGCGTATTCTTCCATCGTTTCAACAACCAATGGTGTCAGGTTGAATTGTGGTAAAACCGCGTTGCTATCGCCACTGTGAATCCCTGCCGGTTCGATATGTTCCATCACTCCCATTATGTGAAAATCATCCCCGTCGCAGATCGCATCTATTTCCGCTTCCTGGCAACGGTCAAGAAAATGGTCAACCAAAATTTTATTTCCCGGAATATGCTTTAACAAACTGATCACGGCTTTTTCAACTTCATCATCATTGATTACGATGCGCATTCTTTGTCCACCCAGCACATAGCTTGGCCGGACAAGAACGGGATAACCCACTTTATTGGCAACATCAGTTGCCTCTTCGACAGTAAAAGCAGTTCCGTAAGCGGGATAAGGAATGTTCAAGTCTTTTAACATGTCGCTGAATCTTCCGCGGTCTTCGGCAATATCCATATTATCAAAAGAAGTGCCGATAATGGGAATTCCCTTTGTATGCAATCTTTCTGATAATTTCAATGCAGTTTGTCCACCCAATTGAACAATCACACCATCGGGCTTTTCGTGCTCAATGATTTCCCAAAGATGTTCCCAATAAACGGGCTCGAAATATAGCTTGTCAGCCATATCAAAATCTGTCGAAACTGTTTCGGGATTGCAATTAACCATGATGGATTCAAAACCGCATTCTTTAATCGCAAGCAAGCCGTGAACGCAGCAGTAATCAAATTCAATTCCCTGCCCAATGCGATTTGGGCCAGAGCCGAGGACGATAATTTTCTTCTTATTGCTCACTTTACTTTCGTTGGCGCCTCCATCCTCAAAAGTGGAATAGAAGTACGGAGTCTTTGCTTCGAACTCTGCGCTGCAAGTATCGACCATTTTAAAGATCCTTTTTATTCCGGAAGCTTTTCTTTTTTCATAAACAGCTTCTTCCGTTCCATTTTGCATAATGCGGGCGATCTGTTCATCACTGAATCCTTTTCTTTTTGCTTCGCGAAGCAATGGTATTGGCAGTGTATCTAATTTATATAGCCCAATTTCTTTTTCTACCAGGCAAATTTTTTGGATTTCATAAATGAACCAGCGGTCAATTCCGGTAACCTGGGAAATGGTTTTTACACTCACGCCAAGCATCAATGCATCTTTGATGCGGAATATGCGATCCCATTTTGGTATCTTGATGTATTCGATTAATTCTTCCGCATGCATCTGGCTTTTACCGTAATAACCCAAACCAACGGCATTATTTTCCAGACTCTGACAGGCTTTTTGTACAGCTTCTGCAAAACTTCTTCCAATTGCCATCACTTCTCCAACACTTTTCATTTGCAGACCAAGTGTATCATTGGCTCCTTTGAATTTATCAAAATTCCAGCGCGGCATTTTTACGATAACATAATCCTGTACCGGCTCAAAATAGGCCGAAGTTGTCTGAGTAATTTGATTTTTTAATTCGTCGAGCGAATAGCCGATTGCCAGCTTTGCGGCAATTTTTGCGATCGGATATCCCGTAGCTTTTGAGGCTAGCGCCGACGAACGGCTCACGCGCGGATTTATTTCTACTGAAATTAATTCTTCGGTATCCGGGTTTAAGGCAAACTGAACATTGCAACCACCGGCAAAGTTTCCGAGCGAGCGCATCATCAATATGGCTTTGTTCCTCATATCCTGGAAAGCTGTATCGCTTAACGTCATTGCCGGAGCTACGGTGATGGAATCGCCGGTATGTACACCCATCGGATCGACATTTTCGACGGTACAAATGATGACTACATTGTCATTTTTATCACGCAGCAATTCCAACTCAAATTCTTTCCAACCCAGGACTGCCTTTTCAACAAGTACTTCATGAATCGGGGAAGCCTTTAATCCTCTGTCCAGGGCATAGTCCAAATCGTCTTTGCTGTGAACAAATCCCCCTCCGGTTCCACCCAGGGTAAAGGAAGGTCGGATTACCAGTGGGAAACCTATATCCTGCGCAAACTCTTTTCCCTCCAACATAGAATTTGCCACGCGGGAGGGCGCAACCGGAATTCCAATCCGAAACATCAGCTGGCGGAATTTTTCGCGATCTTCCGCAGTGTCAATGGCAGCAATATCAACACCGATCAATCGTACACTATATTTCTCCCAAACTCCCAGTTCGGCGGCTTCTTTACAAAGATTAAGCGCGGTTTGTCCACCCATTGTCGGCAAAACAGCATCAATTTTATTTTCATCAAGTATTTGTTCGATGCTTTCCACCGTCAATGGCAACAGATATACTTTATCTGCCATCATCGGGTCGGTCATAATGGTTGCGGGATTGCTGTTGATGAGAATGACCTCAATTCCTTCTTCGCGCAAACTGCGGGCAGCCTGGGATCCGGAGTAATCGAACTCACAGGCTTGTCCGATGATAATAGGTCCCGAACCAATAATCAATACAGAATGAATGGATAAATCTTTAGGCATGTTGAAACAAATTGCGCAAAAGTAAGGTTGCGGCGCAAATTAACACGATAATATTTTGAAAGTTTTTCAGATACGGAAAGATGGGTGTTAATAACCATTAGTCATAGCCACGAATTTAGCTGAATTGAAAGAATTGATGCCCTATCGGGAATAAGTCCTGTTTAAATTGAGTTACTGCGTGATAATAAACAAAAAGCCTCGGTTGTTAAACCAAGGCTGAAGATAATCCTACAATATATATGGAGTATTAATTGTTGTGGTAGGCCGCTAGTTCAATATCATCCAGCTGCACACCGCCTTTTCTGGCAATAGATTTCTTTTGCGCGACCAGGCGTTTATTTTCATACTTCGTTTTTAATTTAAAAACCCATTTTTGTTTGGCTTCTTCGCCTTTAAACATCCCGATAACCGTGCCGATCGTTACCGCTAAAAAAACAACTATTTTGTTACGTGCCTGTTTCATAAGTTCCGTGGTTTGTCAAATTCAGAGATATGATTTTTATAAAGACAATTCTTACATGCCAAATGCTGTACCAAAATTTAAAAAAGTTTCATTTTCACAAATATTTTTTTTGAGAATCCCAAACCCCGCACAAACGGTATTGATTTAAGATGTTTCCCAATTATCAGACGCACCTGGCATGCAAAAGGTAACAGGTCATATTAAGTATTTGTTATCGTCCAATTAATTTGTGCCTCTTCATGAAAATTTTTTGATGAGATTTGCACTTTAAAAAATTTGAATGAAGCATTTTTGGATCAGGACATTATTTGTTATTGTTTACTATCCCGCCTTCTCACAGGTCTTCCCTGCAAAAAATTATCCGAAAGGATATTTTCGTGACCCGTTGAATATACCGATAACCCTCGCCGGCAATTTCGGGGAGTTGCGTCCCAATCATTATCACATGGGGTTGGACATTCGTACAAACCTCCAGGAAAATCTGCCAGTATTGGCAGCTGCAGACGGGTATATCGCCCACATTAAGGTTGAGCCTGCGGGTTTCGGACAAGCAGTGTATATCAACCATCCCAATGGATATACGACGGTTTACGGACATCTTAATGGTTTCTTTCCGGCGCTATCCGCATATGTAAAACAGCAGCAGTATAAAGTGGAATCATGGAGAATTTTTTTGGATATTCCTCCGGAAATGTTTCCGGTTAAAAAAAGCAACCTGGTTGCGTATAGCGGAAACACCGGTGGCTCGCAAGCGCCGCATGTACATTTTGAAATTCGCAGTACATCTGATGATATCAATAAAAATCCAATGCTTTTCGGGTTGCCGGTTGGGGACAATACGTCACCGGTTATTTTGCGGCTTGGGGTGTATGACCGGACCAAAAGTGTTTACGAACAATCTCCGAGAATTTTCCGGACAAAAAGATCAGGAAATTTTTACCATCTGGTTAATGGCATCCTTACGGTTAATTCTCCTAAAGTCAGCTTTGGTATTTCTGCTTTTGATACCGAGTCAGGCAGATCAAACAGACTCGGAATTTATGAAGCAGATTTGTATGACAATAAAAATGCGGTCATCGGTTTCCAGATGGATAATATCAGCTATGATAAAACCAGGAACGTAAACGCGCACATTGACTTTAAAACCAAAACAGAAACAGGTCTTTTTCTACAGCAGTTGTTTCAATTATATGGATATATAAATTCCATTTATCACCCCGTTTCAGGGGATGGAGTAATTGATTTAAGCGATGGATCATTACACGCAATTACTATTGAAGTGAGGGATCCGGTCGGTAACAGGTCTGTAATTGAATTTAAAGTGCACTACAAGGCGGGATCGGTCAGTACGTGGCAACCGCGAGGCAAAAAATTTTATCCGATGATGCTGGATGGTTTTGAGAGCGATGATTGCTCATTTTACATTGGAGAAAAATGTTTGTATGATTCGGTGCGTATAAACTATTCCAGTTCTGCATCTACTTCCCCAAATGTCGTTTCGAAGGTCAGTACGATTGGAGCATCCTATATTCCATTGCAGGATTCTTTTTTGGTTAGAATTAAAGCAAACACGAGTCTTTCTGCTGAAAAAAAAGATAGGACGGTAATGGAAAGAATTACGGGCAGTAACCATGATGTGAAAAAAGTGGAGTGGCAAAATGACTGGGCTTCTGCTCATTTTCGGGATTTTGGTCGTTTTCAATTGGTGGTGGATGAAATACCGCCCGTTATTGTTCCTGTTGGCTTTTATGATGGGACTGATGTAAGCAGGGCAAAAAAAATTGCTTTTATAATCAGGGATAATATGGGAAGTTTCAAAAAATTTCGCGCGGAATTAGATGGGAGCTGGCTTCTTTTCAGCAACGATAAGGGAAAATCGTTTATTTACAAATTTGACGAACATTGCCCAAAAGGAAAACATGAATTGAAAATAAGTGTTGAAGATGAAGCGGGAAATATTGCGTCGAAAATGTATAGATTTACGCGATAAAAAATGTGGAAATATGAAAATGCCTAAAATTTATCTTCTTAACCCGGTATTTTTCATTTCAGGCATGTTTATGCATTCATCTTGACACAATTATTAAATCATGATTAATCTGAAAGAAGGCGATAAAGCTCCGGCTTTTTCCGGCAAAGACCAGAACGGAAAAAAAATCTCTTTGGCAGCGTATAAAGGAAAGAAAGTTGTTTTGTATTTCTATCCTGAAGATGACACGCCCACCTGTACGATACAAGCCTGTAACCTGCGCGATAATTATCCAATATTAAAAAAACAGGGATTTGTGATTTTAGGAATTAGTCCTGACGATGAAAAAAAGCATAAAAAGTTTGAAGCAAAATTCGATTTGCCATTCACCTTGATAGCCGATCCGCAACATGCAATCATTGATCAATACGGGGTTTGGGGAGAAAAGAAACTGTACGGTCGTGAGTATATGGGAATTCATCGTACCACTTTTGTAATCGATGAAAAAGGATTCATCCGGAAAATATTTCTTCGGCCAAAAAACAAGCAACACGCGGAAGAAATCATTGAGGCATGGAAGGAACTGGCGGAATAGGCCCAGCTGCCTTATCTGGGAAAATATCTCTCGGGGAAGAACTCGCAGCATGGGGTGGGTTGAAGATTACCCGGCTAACCCCGGACTTGTAAAAAGCTTCTTTTGATCAGATTACCCATACGACCTCTCCAAAATTAAAATTTCGTTCAATATCATCTTTTGAATGAAGTTGACCATCCGCACTCACCCCAAGTATCGTCGTTTCAAAAACCCCATTTCCTGTCTTAAGTTTCACTTTTTCGTTCTTTCTGAATAAATAGCCATTGTATTCCTCCAATAATTCATTAAAACCTCCGGTTCGCAACTGCTGATATTTTTCTTCTGTTCTCTTACATAATTCTTTTGCCAGGTCAACCGGTGAAAAAGTTTTGCCGGTTATTTGTTTTAATGACACAGCACTAGTAAGAAATGCCGGGAATTCTGTCTGGTTAACATTGATACCCATTCCAGCCACTGCAAACTTCCATTTGTCCCCCTGCAAAATGTTTTCAATTAGAATGCCTCCAATCTTTCTGTCGCGCCAGTAAATGTCGTTTGGCCACTTAATATAAAAATCGCTGGTGATAAAATCAGTAAAAAAACCAGCGCAGGCATCGGCAAGGCAAACACTTAGGTAAAATTGTTGACTAACCCTAAGAAAATCAGGTTCCAGTACCACGCTCATCATTATGTTCTGATTTGGGGTTGCGATCCATTTCTTTCCGAGCTGACCTTTTCCGGCAATTTGCTCGTGCGCAAAAAAAACATTTCCATGAAAAGCCAGCCCGTCATGAACTTTCTCTATTGCATAGTTGTTGGTACTGTTGACCGTCTGTAATTCAACAAAACTGTTGCCGATGAAGTGTTTAGCATTACTTGTAAGCATCTTGGCTTGATATGGCAAAAGATTGTTACTTTTGACCGGTGCGAAATTAGGATTTACAGTTCAGTGTTGTTTGACTTGAAAAATAATTGAAAAAGATAAGATAAATGCTGCCCCGCGCATAAATTTTTATCATATAAACTTAAATTGAACCGGAACTTACTTCACACATCATTTAAAATATAATTTTTAACTAAACGTCTTTACTATTTGGAACAACTTACTGTATTGGCTACCCGAAAACGATCTGTAGCAAGAATAACAAAAAATTCAAAAATATTTAAAACAATAATTCAGGCGATCCAGGAAAAAAAGGGTGAAAACATCGTGTCACTCGATCTTCGCAAGATACATGAAGCCGTTGCCGATTTTTTTATTATCTGTGAAGCAAAGAATCATAACCAGGTAAGAGCAATTGCCGATTTTGTAGAAGATCAGGTAGAAAGAAATTGTGAGGAGGAACCCTACAAACACGAAGGGATGAAAGCGCTTCAATGGGCTTTGATTGATTATGTAAATATTGTTGTTCATGTCATGCAGCCGGAAAGTAGAAATTTTTATAAGCTGGAAGAGTTATGGAATGATGCCATCCGGGAAGAACATGATGATTAGCCGAAATCTGAAGGATTTAACTGTTTTTTTCAAACTTTTTTATTAAAAATGTATTTTATCAGGAAATCGAGGAACGAATACTATGCCGCAGGATAACATGAAACAAAATGACCGAAGTAATTTCCCGAGGTTCAACCGACCTAAAGGAGATGATGATGCTAACCCCAGAAAGGGACCTAAATTCAATATCTACTGGATCTGGGGAATTATTGCTGTAGTCTTGATTGCCGTTGAATATTTCGGCCCTTTCTCCCCGGACGCCAAGCAAACGGATGAACTTGAATTCCGGAAAAATATGTTGGCTAAGGGTGATGTAGAAAAAATTGAAACCATAACCAATAAGGGAATTGTTAGGGTTTATATAAAAAAAGATAGTCTGCAAAAACCTTACTATACAGATAAGCTCAGTAAGAACGGATTGCCGGCTGCAACAGGGCCCCAGTTTGAATTCAAAGTAACAGATGTGAAGGAATTTGAAAGCAAATTGCACGACTATTTTGCTGCTAATAGGGAAATCACTGAAATTCCTGTCGAACCCAAGCAGGAAGTCGAATGGTTCACCCCCCTGCTACAGTTCCTGCTGCCGATTCTGTTGATCATCCTTATCTGGGTAATGCTGATGCGCAAAATGGGTGGACAAGCGGGTAGCGGCGGTCCTGGTGGAATTTTTAATATTGGCAAATCGAAAGCTACTTTATTTGATAAAGGAACAAAAGTCACCATCACTTTTAATGATGTGGCAGGATTGGATGAAGCGAAGGTTGAAGTGATGGAGATCGTTGATTTTTTGAAAAATCCAAAAAAATATACAGCACTTGGTGGAAAAATCCCAAAGGGCGCATTGCTTGTCGGACCTCCTGGAACAGGTAAGACACTTCTGGCTAAGGCAATGGCCGGCGAAGCGCAGGTTCCTTTTTTCTCGATGAGCGGATCTGACTTTGTTGAGTTATTTGTAGGCGTTGGAGCTAGTCGTGTTCGTGATCTTTTTAAGCAGGCCCGTGAAAAAGCGCCTTGCATCATTTTTATTGATGAAATTGATGCCATTGGCCGCGCACGCGGCAAAAACGCAATAATGAGCAATGATGAAAGAGAGAGCACATTGAATCAATTGCTCGTTGAGATGGACGGCTTCGGTGGCGACAGCGGAATTATTGTTTTGGCAGCAACAAACCGTCCGGATGTATTGGATCATGCATTACTTCGCCCTGGAAGGTTTGATCGCCAGATCTCTATCGACAAACCAGATTTAAAAGGACGGGAAGCTATTTTCAAAGTTCATCTTAAACCGATAAAAATTTCCAGCAAATTAGATATTCACAAACTCGCTGAGCAAACTCCCGGCTTTGCCGGAGCTGATATTGCGAACGTATGTAATGAAGCTGCTTTGATCGCCGCAAGAAAAGGAAAAGATAACGTAGAAATGGAAGATTTCCAGGATGCAGTAGACAGGGTTATTGGCGGATTGGAAAAGAAGAATAAAATAATTTCTCCGGAAGAGAAAAGAATTATTGCGTATCACGAAGCAGGACATGCGATTTGCGGATGGTATCTGGAACATGCCTACCCATTATTGAAGGTTACCATTGTGCCAAGGGGTGTTGCTGCATTGGGCTATGCGCAATACACTCCGAAGGAACAATATTTATACAATACAGATCAGCTTTTTGATCAGATCTGTATGACGCTCGGCGGACGGGCAAGCGAAGATCTGAATTTTGGAAAGATATCTACAGGTGCACAAAATGATTTGCAACAAGTAACCAAAATCGCCTATTCCATGATTACCGTTTATGGCATGAACGATAAAATTGGAAAAGTTAGTTTTTATGATCCGCAGGCGGAAAATACGTTCACCAAACCCTATTCGGAAGAAACATCCAAATTAATCGATGAAGAAGTCCGGAATCTCATAGATAAAGCCTACGTTGAAACCAAAAGGTTATTGAAAGAAAAAAGCAAGCAGGTTGAAACCCTTGCAGAAGCATTGCTGGAAAAAGAAGTATTATTTCAGAGTGATGTAGAAGCTTTGATCGGTAAAAGGCCATACGAAGAAAAAAGAGCGCTTGACGTTACGGATCACCCTCATCTCGAACATCATAATATTCCCAGTGAAAATGGAACAAGCGGTGCCATAGTAAATCCATCACCTGCATAAGAAGCATAGGAATGAAAGTTTCCCAGGCAAAAGAAAATATTCTAAAAAAAATTCGGCAGGCGTTGACAACCTCAACGCCTTTGCCTTTTCCCCAAAGCGAAGGGAATAATATGGTTTTCCGGGTCTCTCAACAGGAGCTCGAAATTGAATTTGCAGAAAAATTCACAAACCTGCTCGGCAAATTTATTTTTTGTGTGAATCAGGAAGAACTTGCATCTCAACTCAATGCGCTTGTCGATCACAGGAATTTCAAAAATATTTACTGCATCGAAGAAAAATTAAAATCTGTTTTGCTAAAACATAATTATTCGAATTTTTCTGAAATAAATCTAGAAGAATGCGATGCTGCGATTACATCCTGCGAATTATTAATTGCAAGAACCGGAAGCATTGTTATGAGCACAGCGCAACAAAGCGGGCGAACGGCTAGTGTTTACGCCCCCATTCATATTTGCATATCATACTCCAACCAGTTGGTGTATGATATTAAAGATGGACTCCAATTTTTAAAGGACAAGTTTCGAAATGATCTTCCTTCACTGATCACGTTTGCCACAGGACCAAGCCGTACAGCAGACATTGAAAAATCGTTGGTCGTTGGGGTTCACGGACCAAAAGAAGTATTTGTTTTCCTGGTGGATGACTATAGCGAAGAGTAGCACCTGGCAACTGGCAACCGGAAGAGAATATGGGAATGGTAATTCGGGCCAATCTCTGCGTAAATCAACAATTTAAGCTTTCAGCCTCCTTACTATTCACTACTCGCCATTTACTGGCTATTTCCTATTTTTACCTGATGCAAATCCCTTCGGGTAAAAAAATATATTTTCTTTCCGATTTTCATCTCGGTGTTCCCGATCATGCAACAAGCATCGCCCGGGAAAAGAGAATCATTCAATTCCTTGGACAAATAAAGCCCGATGCTGCTTCTATTTTTATAGTAGGAGATCTTTTTGATTTCTGGTACGAATACCGGAAAGTTATTCCAAAGGGTTTTGTAAGAATTTTAGGAACACTTGCCTCCATCACTGATTCAGGAGTACCCATATATTTTTTTTCAGGCAATCATGACATGTGGATGAAAGGATATTTTGAAACGGAATTAAATATTCCTGTTTATCATGAACCACAAATTTTTGAATGGAATAACAAAAAGTTTTTTATCGGTCATGGCGACGGGTTAGGACCGGGAGACCTCCGGTATAAATTTTTGAAAAAAGTTTTTCGCAATCCGTTTTGTCGTTGGGTGTTTGGTATGCTGCCTCCTATTTTCGGAATGGCTATCGCCAATTCAATGAGCCGCAGAAGTCGCTCAGTTACCGGGCAAATTGATGATCATTTTTTAGGAGCAGGAAAAGAATGGTTAATAATTTTTTGCCAGGAAGTTTTACAAAAAGAACATTTTGATTTTTTCATCTTCGGACACCGTCATTTACCGATAGACTTTTCATTAAATAACAATAGCCGGTATATCAATTTGGGTGACTGGATACGTTATTGTACCTACGCAGAGTTCGATGGTTCACAATTAAACTTGAAAACTTATTTGCCGGAAATGGAAGATAAGATCATCAGAAAATGATTCGATTGAAAATTTTTATTGTAGCATTAATATGTGCCGGCGCTTTTGAATCAAAAGCGCAGTCCGAATCGTCTTTTGTCTTAAGCAAAACCATACAAGCGGATATCGTTGATTTTACCGTTGACAATCTTGGCAACATTTATTTATTGAGTAAGGACAACCAGCTCAAAAAATTAGACGCAAATGGGGATTCTGCTGCAGTATATAACGCGGTCACTAAATATGGAAATGTTTATTTTATAGATGCAACCAACCCATTAAAAATACTATTGTATTATAGAGATTTTGCAACCATCATTGCCGTGGACAGGTTCTTGAATATCATCAATACCATTGATTTACGAAGCCTGGGTATTTTCCAGGTAAAAGCAATCGGTGTATCGTATGATAATAATGTGTGGATTTTTGATGAACTGGATGCAAAATTAAAACGCATCGGCGTTGATGGTTCGCTTATAGATCAAACAACTGACTTTCGCCAACTTTTTGATACCATTCCGGATCCATCGACCATCATTGATCAGAATGGATTGGTTTATGTGTATGACACGGCGCATGGAGTATATGTTTTCGACCACTATGGGGCCTTAAAAAATCATGTACAGTTAAAAAATTGGCTCGATTTTACGGTGATAGATAAAAATTTAATGGGAAGAAATGAAAATTTTTTTCTGAAATATCAATTGAACTCCTTAAATATTGAACAACAATTAATGGGCAACGCTTACCGCGATGCGCTGAAAATAAAAATAATGCCGGCTTCGATTTATGTTCTGAAGAAAAATTTATTGGAAATTTATTCGCTCCCCTGACATCAGGCCCAATCATGGCAACAGGTATGTCAATAAAAAACCGGAGGCGGTATTAAAATAAAATTCGAAATTAAGTATGAACGATTTTTGGAACCAGGTCTTTTTTAGCAACCCGATTAAAAAATACGCATTTGTCCTGGGAGCGATCTTGCTGGCGCTGATCATTAAGCGGTTTATTTCAAAAATAATTGCGCGGGTTTTATTCGGTCTCATAAAACGCACCGGAACCGACATTGACAAAGCTTCCTTCGTTAAATTACTCACAGCGCCGCTGGAAACTTTCTTATTGGTCTTCATTATCATCGCATCGCTTGACAAACTTCATTTCCCGACCGAACTTGATTTTGATATCTATGAAGTGACTTCGAAAAAAATTGTTCATGCCATTGCTGCTACGATAATGATCTGTTTGTTTATTTGGTTGTTGTTGCGTCTGCTTGATTTTGTCGCGCTTCTTATAAAACAGAAGGCAAAGGCTGCTGGTGACATTAAGGAGCACCAGCTAATTATTTTTTTCCGCGATTTTTTTAAAGTGATCATCAGCATCATCGGAATTTTGATGATTCTGAATTTTGCTTTTGAATTTGATGTCACCAAACTCTGGACCGGACTTGGAATTGCCGGAGCCGCCCTCGCGCTTGCCGCGAAAGAAAGTGTTGAAAACCTCATTGCTTCCTTTATTATATTTTTTGACAAGCCTTTTACCGCCGGCGACGTTGTAAAGGTAAATGGCATTACCGGCAATATTGAAAGAATTGGTTTGCGAAGCACGCGTGTTAGGACAGATCAAAAAACATATGTTACAATCCCCAACAAACAAATGGTGGACAGTATTGTTGACAATCTCTCCCTGCGTACGCAGCGCAAGGCGGAAATAAGGTTGGAAATAAGCTTGCTCACTTCCTCTGACACACTTAATGAGTTGATTGACAGTTTAAAAAAGATCGTAACAAAAAATCTTATTGAAAGCTTTTCTGTTTTTTTGAATGATATCACGTCACGATCTTTTCTTATAAATGTTGATTACTTCACATCAACGATATCGCAGGATGATTTCAATGATCTCAAAGAACAAGTCAATCTTGAGATCCTTTCCTTAATGGAAAAACTTAAAATAGAAGTTGCGGGAGCCAACGCGGATGTGCGGGTGAGTAACAATCCTGCTAATCGTTAGACCATAAACTCAGTTATTACTACCAAGCATTTCTCTCAGCTTCATTACCAACTCTGTTTTAGTAATTGGCACTCCCATTATTTTATTATAAGCTTTGGCATCAATAAAATACTGGTCGCGGATAATTTTTATTAACTGCCCGTTATTGATTTCAGGAATCAATACCTGCTCAAAATTTTTTAAAATGTCTCCAAGGTTTTTCGGGAATGGCCGCATATAGCGGATATGTGCATGCGAAACTGCATAGCCTTCGTATTGCAACTCTCCGACTGCGCTTTTAATGGCACCAAATGTGCTTCCCCAGCCAAGTACCAATAATTTTCCTTTCTCCTTCCCGCTGTCTAACTTTTGCAAGGGAATATAATCAGCAATCTTATCTATCTTTTCTTGTCTGATTTTTACCATCAGCTGGTGGTTTTCCGGATCATAACTAACATTACCGGTAATATTTTGTTTTTCCAAACCACCGATCCGATGCTCCAGTCCGGGTGTTCCGGGGATTGCCCACGGACGCACTAATTTTTCATCGCGCAAATAGGGAAGAAATTTATCTTCATGATCGCCCAATTCTTTTTTAAATTTCATTTCAATCGGTGGCAAGTCTTCGCTTTTTGGAAATTTCCAAGGTTCTGCGCCGTTGGCAATATACCCGTCACTTAAAAAGATAACCGGCGTCATGTGTTGGACGGCAATGCGCACCGCTTCATATACGGCGCTAAAGCAATCACTGGGTGTTGATGCAGAAATTACAGGCATTGGGCATTCGCCGTTTCTTCCGTAATAGGCTTGCAACAAATCGCTTTGTTCTGTTTTGGTCGGCAATCCTGTTGATGGTCCGCCTCGCTGAATGTCGCAGATCAATAATGGGATTTCTAAAACCACCGCCAGTCCCATCGCTTCCGCTTTTAACGCCATACCCGGGCCGGATGTTGTTGTGACGCCCAATGAACCGCCGTAGCTGGCACCTATAACCGAAGTTATTGCCGCAATTTCATCTTCCGCCTGGAATGTGCGTACGCCAAATGATTTGTATTTACTGAGTTCGTGCAAAACATCCGAAGCGGGTGTGATCGGATATGAACCCAGGAATAAGGGTAATCCGCTTTTTTGTGAGGCTGCTATCAGTCCTAGCGTCAATGCCTGATTGCCCATGATCGAACGATAAGTGCCAGGTTCTAATTTTGCCTTTTCGACCTTGTATGTCGTCGTAAAAGTTTCTGTGGTATCGCCAAAATTGTATCCTGCATGAAGTGCTTTGATATTGCTCTCAAAAATCTCAGGTTTCTTGCTGAACTTTTCCTTTAAAAATTTTTCGGTGCTTTCCATCTCGCGGTTGTACATCCAATATAAAAATCCCAGAATAAACATGTTTTTCGCACGGTCCTTCTCCTTTGTACCGATGGTAAATTCTTTCAGTGCTTCACGCGTCATTTTGGTCACGTCGATCTTGATCAATTCGTAACCATCAAGACTTCCGTTTTCCAAAGGATTAATTCCATCCGGATAATTGGCAAGCCGCAGATTCTTCGCGTCAAAACCTTCAATGTTGGCGATTATTTTTCCACCTTTTTTTAATGTCTGCAAATTTGTCTTCAATGCAGCGGCATTCATAGCAACAAGCACGTCGCATTCATCACCCGGAGTAAAAATATGGTCGCTGGAAAACCGGAGCTGGTAGCCGCTGACGCCCGGCAATGTTCCCTGTGGTGCACGAATTTCCGCGGGAAAATCCGGAAAGGTTGCCAGGTCAATCCCCATCAGTGCAGTATTGTTGGTAAACTGGCTGCCCGTTAATTGCATGCCGTCGCCTGAGTCCCCGGCAAATTTTATTACTACGTCCTGTAATAATTGTTCTTTACGATTCATATTGTAAAATTACTGTAAGATTGAATAGTATTTGTTGGTTGCGTTTGATATTATTTGTTATAATTTTTTTAGCAACTCTCTTGATACCAGCGTCAGTAGCACCTGCAGGTGCAGTCATTGGCACAATCCTGGCCTTGTTTATCTGCTATGCAGCGGAGCTTCCATTGACCATAACCCGTGACCATTCAGGAGGATCACCGTTCATTCATTTAATGATCGATTGTTCTCATTGCATTGCTTTATAAATCGCTTCCATAATGCCTCCGCGCACACTTAAGCTGGAAATTTTCCCATTTTCACTAGTCGGATTTACGCGATTGGATAAGAAAATAAAAATCAAATTATATTTCGGATCAACCCAAACGCAAGTGCCTGTAAATCCTGTATGACCAAAGGTTTCCGGCGATGCTGATATACAGGGATACGGTTCTTTCAGCGTTGCATTATTTTTTTCCGGTTTGTCAAAACCAAGACCCCGGCGACTGATATCGCTATGATACGCCGTGAAATAATCAATGGTTTCCTTTTTCAAAAATCGTTTGCCTTCGATAACGCCGCCGTTCAATAACATTTGTTCCAGCACAGCCAAATCGTATGCATCACTGAACAATCCTGCATGCCCGGCCACACCGCCGAACATAGCCGAACCCGGATCATGCACATCACCTCTTATCATTTGTCTTCTGAAAATCGTTTCGTTTTCCGTTGGTGCAATTCTATCCAATGGAAAAGAATTTCGCGGCTTGAATCCCGTTGTGCTCATGTACAACGGATCGTAAAAGGTTTTCTTTACGTATTGATCAAGGGTCATTCCCGTAATCGCTTCGACAATTTTTCCCATGAAAATAAAATCATTGTCGCTGTAAATATATTTTTTCTGCGGCTCAACATTGCTGCTAAGAATCCGATTATAAATTGTATCCAGCCAATCGTTGCGCATGTATAAATTTTCCGCAACCCGAATACGATGGGAGCTGTCCTGTTTCCAGCCATAGACTGAAGGCATGGGAACTCCTCCGTGCAGGCTGTCAATCGTTTCTTTATAAAAAGGGATGAAAGCTTTTAATCCTGCCTGGTGCAAAAGCACATCCCATATCTTTAATGATTCTTTATTGGTACCGCGAACCCAGGGTAAATAATCTCCTAAAGTTTTTTGAATATCCAGCTTTCCTTCGTCATACAATTTCATTACAGACATGGTCGTAGCACAAATTTTTGTGACAGAAGCAAGATCATATATTGTTTCAGGATAAACGAGCTCTTTCTTTTCATAAGTGAGGTACCCAAATGATTTATCGTAGACTATCTTTCCATCTTTTGCAACAAGGACAACACAACCGGGAAAAGCTTCTTTGGCAATAGCCGCTTTGCAAATGGAATCAACTACCTGCAATTTCTGTGTATTGAAACCAAGAGATGTCGCAGGAACGGTTGGTAATAATCCCCCGGCATTGATGATACCACTCCCAAACCTAAAATGGCCACACACCGAAACGGGCAATTTTCCTTTTGCCGAGAATTTTCCATTTAGCATGTCCGCAGCAACATCCTGCGTCGTTTCGTCATCTTCATAACAAACGATCAGGGTTTTTGCGCCGCAAAAATTTTTGATCACGTACGGGTTTCCAAAGACCACCGTAACCGTTTTGTTTTGTTCCTGCACTTGTTTCAACAGCCATATGGCCGTGTTGCTGATGCCAAAATTATTTGCAGGAAAGCGATTGTAATTATGTAAACCAATAACAACCGCATCATAACGATTTTTCAGCAATTCGAGCGTAGCTAAAGCTTTCAATGTATCTAACGTATTGTCGAAATAGTAAACATGCGCGTTATAATCGGTGCGCATGCGTCGTGCAAATTCATTGTCATTATTTAGCCCGAAACCTACATATGCAATTCTCTTCTTAGGCGCGGCATGGAGTGGAAATATGGTTGCATCCTGATTTTGCAGTAAGGTTATTGCATTTTCTGCAACTTCTTTGCGCATTTCTTTAGCCCCGTTATTCAGATCTTCTGTTAAATGATTGATATTTACAGGGGAATGATTGGCCAATCCAGATTGATACTTGGCGTAAAGAACCTTTTTTAAGTGCGCATTAATTTCTTTCCATTTGATCTTTTTCTCTGCAATTGCATCTTTGATTTTCATTACAACCGTGTCCACATTTCCTGGAAGACACAGCATATCATTGCCGGCGATCAACGCCTGAACTGCAGCTTCGCCGTCAGGAAAATATTTTGCAACACCCTTCATTTCCAGGGCATCAGTAAAACTGATGCCGTTATATTTCAATTTTTTCCGGAGAAGTTTGGTGACATTATTTTTTGAAATGGATGTAGCAACATTTGGCGTGTTCTCAATATCCGGGATGTATAAATGCGCGATCATTACACTGCCAATTCCTGCACTAAATAATTTTTTAAAGGGATACAATTCAAGGGTGTCAAGCTGTTTAACAGATTTATTGATGACAGGCAAATCAAAATGCGAATCCACTGAAACATCGCCGTGGCCGGGAAAATGTTTTGCGCAAGCCATGATGCCTTCATCCTGCAAGCCTTTCATATATTCCAAGCCATATTCTGCCACTTTGTTTTTGTCTTCGCCGAAGGAGCGGTCATTGATGACAGGATTGTCAGGGTTATTGTTAATATCCACAACAGGTGCATAGTTCACCGTAATGCCTATACGTTTGCATTGTTCGCCAACTAATTTTCCATATTGATAAATCAATTCTGAATTTTGGACGGCGCCGAGCATCATTTGTCGTGGCAAGCCAGTAACACTATCCATGCGCATGCCTACCCCGTTTTCTGCGTCGATGCAGATCATTATCGGTGTTTTTGTGATGGACTGGAAATAATTAATAAAGTTGGCCTGCGTTATTGGTCCTCCCTGAAACAAACAAATGCCCCCCACATTAAATCTTCGGACTGCATCTTCAACTTCTTTATCATAAAAAGTTACTTTTTTGGTAACTGGATCAATCGCGGATAATCGCACAACGATCAGTTGCGCAATTTTCTGATCTTCATTAAGAGATTTAAAAACACTGTCCACCCATTTATTTGCAGGAAGGTTCGATCTGAATTGAGCAGAAGCTGACAAACCAATGAACAGCAGAAGTAAGGAGCCGAGTTTATTTTTCATATTGAATTAGTTCTTTTTTCTTGATAAAAAAGAATAAAAAAATCAAGGCTTAAGAAAATGGGCAAAGTTTTTTCATTTTGCCGCAAAGAACGTACACGGATGGGTTTTGGAATAACGTTGAACTTAAAGCCGGTATATTAATAAATCCAATCCTGTTCAATGGGCAAGGTCCGTACTTAAATTTCTTTGTGTTATTTTTCTGATGGCGAAACAACGGGCATAGTTCTCATCAGCGTGTTCCCAGATCGCCAAAATGACTGCTAAGCACTATCAAAAGCGCCTTTTACTTTTACTGTTACATAACGCTGAATACAGAACAAATCGTACAAGAGTGATTCTTTCCTTTTCTTTTCCTGAAAGAAACGGGAAGCACAAATCTCTGATTGCAACGATGCAACATAGCAGCTTTGTTGCGGGGTACATAACAAAACTTTTACACCTGCTGTTCACTACAATCAATAAGCAGTAAATTGCGTCACAAATTAGGACAGATTGGACATTATTCAATTATTACCGGACAACATTGCCAATCAGATAGCGGCTGGTGAAGTGATTCAGCGACCTGCGAGTGCAGTCAAGGAGCTGCTGGAAAATGCTGTGGATGCCGGGGCGACAGAAATAAAACTGATCATCGCGGACGCAGGAAAATCGCTCATTCAGGTTATCGATAATGGCAAAGGCATGAGCGAAGCTGATGCCAGGATGGCCTTTGAGCGGCATGCAACTTCTAAAATAAAAAATATTGAAGACCTGTTTCGGATTAAAACGATGGGATTTCGTGGTGAAGCGCTGGCGTCCATTGCAGCAGTTGCACAAGTGGAATTAAAAACAAAAAGACCCCAAGACGAAGCGGGGACCTATATTGAAATCGAGAACAGCACGGTAAAGGTCCAGGAGCCGGTTGCAAGTTCAAACGGAACAGGGATTGCGATGAAGAATTTATTTTTTAATGTCCCGGCACGAAGAAATTTTTTGAAGAGTAATGCTGCTGAAATGCGACATATCATTGATGAATTTATCCGTGTGGCGTTATCGTTCCCTGAAGTCTTTTTTTCGGTTCTCAACAATGAACAGGAAGTTTTTCATTTGGACAAAGGGACCTTAAAGCAACGGATCGTACAGATTTTGGGAGATCATTTAAATCCTAAGTTGGTTTCTGTCCAGGAAAATACTGACTATTTAAATATATACGGATTCGTCGGGAAGCCGGAAGCTGCGAAAAAAACAAGAGGTGATCAGTATTTTTTTGTTAACAACCGTTTTATCCGGAGCGCCTATTTAAATCATGCGGTGATGGGCGCTTACCAGCAAATGATCGCAAGGGATAGTTTTCCGTTATACGTTTTGTTCATTGATCTTGATCCGGCACTGCTTGATATTAACGTTCACCCGACAAAACAGGAAATAAAATTTGAAGATGAAAAAATTGTTTACGCCTTTGTTCAGGCTGCTGTGAAACATGCTCTCGCGCAATTCAGCATTACACCGACTCTTGATTTCGACCTTGACCCGGCAATTCAGCATTTGGATGCCGTGAGCAAACCTTTCACTGAAGTACAAAAAGCGGATGTCGAATCTACTTCATTATATAAAACATTCACGCAAAAAAATCAAGCGCATTTTATTGAGCGCGAAAATAGAAGTGAATTAAAGCATTGGAAGGAATTTTATGAAAAGTCCGAAGTCGGAAATCGGAAACCTGAGACCGAAACCCAACAGCTGCGGGATGATGGATGGCCGCTCGCAGACGTGAAAATTCAATCGGTTTTAAACAAGGTACAGCAGCCATCCGTTACCGTACAACTGCATAACACTTATATCCTCGCTATCAATGATCTTGGGTTTATTTTAATAAACCAGCAATTGGCGCATGAACGAATTTTATATGAAAGATATCTTGCGGCAACTGATGGGAAAATGATTGCATCGCAGCGAAGTTTATTTCCCGTAACAATAAATTTATCATTACAAGACGCCGTTTTACTAAATGATCTGAATACGGATTTACATGAACTGGGCTATTTGATTGAGCCTTTTGGCAAAGATGCTTTTATTATCCAGGGAACACCGGCTGACATTTTATCTGGGAATGAAAAATCGGCGATTGAAAATTTATTGGAACAGTTTAAGCATTCCAGCAGTAACATGAAATTTTCCAAAAGAGAAAAACTTATCCGCGCGTTGGCATGGCAACATTCGATCAAACCAGGAACTTCATTAACGGAAAAAGAAATGGATGTCTTGATTGAAGAACTTTTTAACTGTAGCCAGCCAAATGTTGCGCCAAACGGAAATCCTACCTATATTGAATTTAAAAAAGATTATTTGGAGCGGTTATTCGGAAAGTAATTTTTTAGCAGACTTATTTTTCCAATCCGAAAATCGTACATAAAATAGGGCGGCGCTGTTCTTTGCCTGGACCGGTGTATTGATAAAATTACTGAATGACTGGTTATACCTGATGCCGAATATTACCTTTTTCCACTCATAATTTGCGTCAACCAAAAACCTCCACTCACTGTGTTTAATTTCTTCATACACCGGAGTATTTTTAAGGTTCCCATTCTGAATTGAAGTGTATATATAAGTGTGGTAGCCATTGGTGGAGGAATCGATTTTAGTTGCAAACATGCCAATTCCATTATAAAGCTTCGAAAATTGCAAACCCGTTCCCACATGAAAATTTTTCAAAACCGTATAATGAATACTTATTGGCACATTAACATAATAAAGTTTTCTAATGATTGCCGAATCCTGACTGGTAACTGCCTGTGACCCATTAATAGTATTGACCTTATTGTTTAGCACCAGCAAACTTGCGGTGTATTGGGGTGCACCCAAATCCGGCTCCAACTCAACGGAAACTTTTTTATTCAAATAAACCCTGAACATGGGAAAAACTGCAAAATTTGTAAGAAAAGTATTTGTCCTTGGACCCAGATCCGAATATTGTTGTCTGCCAACTGGGAAATAAAATGCATAATCAATATTGTAAGCCAGTGGAATGCCTTTATGCGTTTTGCCGGTTTTGTCTTCCTTCGATTTTTGAGGATAATTTAATGTAAACTTTTTATCCGCCAAAGTATCGGTCACTTGCAGGTTTGAAACACGAATTGGCAAAGAGGAAATTTCAATTTTTTTTTGTTCTGACTCCTCAACGCTTTTACGGATAGTTTCTTCTTTTACAAAATTCCTTTTGCGTCTTTCTGAATTGATATTATTGGTTGGTTCATTTGCTGCGATGCTCTTATCATTTGCATTTGGCAATAGTGTTATATGGGTGCTACCTGTCGTATGACCGTAATTGTATCGTTTTTGTGAAGAATGTGGGTTTCTCATTGAAGAATGAACGTTTGTTGTATTGTCTGCAAAATATCCTTTATTGCCTGAATT
>DATGFZ010000157.1:0-7769 GCA_035308805.1 Puia sp.
ATTTTCAGCAATACGACAGCGAGGGCATCACGACACACACCATCCAGCTGGACTATGCCGGGCCGCTCTCCAGACAGCTTAGCGTGGAGGCAGGCGGCAAAGCCATTTTCCGGAGTGATTACAGCAACTACCATGAAAATGACCTGGACAGCGCTGCCAACAAGTTTTTCCTCAATCTGCAGGAGACCAATAATTTTACCTACCACCAGGGAGTTTTCAGCCTCTACAATTCATACCAGTTGAAACAGGGCAGTTGGACGGCAAAAGGTGGTCTGCGTCTGGAGCATACGACGGTCAATGCGGAGTTCACCTCTGAAAATGTGGCCATATCACCCAGCTACAATAACCTGATCCCGTCGATCTCGCTGCAGCGAAACTTTGCTGCGAGCAGCTTGAATTTCGGGTTTACCGAGCGCATCCAAAGACCCGGCATTCCCCAGCTAAGCCCCTATATCTATCGGACCAATCCCCTGTTCATCTACACCGGTAATCCGGGAGTCCGCCCCGAGCTGGACCATACTTTTGAATTGACATATAACCGTTTTGGCGGGAATTCCATCATAGCCGGAGCCAACTACGCATTTTCCACCAATTCGATCCAGCGTGTTTCGAGCCTGCGGCCGGATAGTATCGATAACGTAAAGGACACAGTGAACTATACCACCTATGAGAACCTGGGGACAAATCGTGTATTTGGACTGAGTCTGAACATGAGGCTCAATTTCAGTCAGGCATTTTCACTGGGATTGAATGCCCGGGTAAGCCGCATCAGGTTGCAGGGAACCTATAACGGGAACCTGTATTCCAACCAGGGATATTTTGGCAATGCCGTAATCTTTGGCAGGTATCAGCTGCCGCACGGATGGGCGATCAGCCTGAACGGAGGTTATGTAAGCGGAAACGTTAGCCTGCAGGGGCACTCCGAGGGAAGATTGATATCGCAATACATCATCTCAAAGGAATTGCTGAAAAAAAAGGCGACGATCACTTTGGGTGCAGCCAACCCATACAGCAAATACCTGACCATCCGTTCCCGGTATACGGGCGCTGATTATTCGCAAAATTCCTATAACCAATCATTCTACCGCAGTTTTTCGATCAGGGTCAGTTACAAATTTGGAAAACTGAACAGCGATATAAAAAAGAATCAGCGCGGCATTAATAATGATGACGTAAAAGGGGCAGATGCCAGCGGGGGAAACTAACAGCCATGCATAGGTAACAAAAATCATGCAACAGGGGAACCGGCGCAACATTTTGTGGTCCATGTTTTCCGGCTAAGCGGAGACAGGGGCAGGTAAAAAGCGCACACACTCCAGGCATTTATATTTTTGGTTATCGATCAGTGTTATACCCGTTGCTCACAGACTGCAAATAAAAGCCCGCACCGCGGAGAAAAATCCTTTTTGCCATTTTGCCTCGAGAGATGAGCCAAAGTTCAGCATTTCATCAGAATTCCGGATTATATTGACTGCTTAAATTGAACAAATGTTGAATAAAGTGCTGGATTTTTTTAATAAGATCAGTGGATTGCTGATCTTCCTGATCTTTGCGATGTTATTGATGGCGCACATCCGTCATGGTCATTTCCGGCACCGGCGTCACCACGCTGCAGAGGCAAACTCCGCCAGCCCGGGGAAGGATTCCTTGACCAAAAAATAAAAGCAATGGTATGCCGGTTTGTGGATTAATTTTTTGGAAATACCTTTCTTATCACGGAGCATGCCAGTTGCGCAGGTTTTGCCGATGCCCGGCAGGAAAACCAGAACCTATACCCAGGTGTTGGGAAAACCCCCGGCGCCCGTTTTTTTAACGGAGATCCATAACCGAAAATGATCGAAGGCTTAGATGTTGTGGATTTGGTGCGTACAACCTCCCTGTTTTAAAAATAAGTAAAGGAAGCAGAAGCTTTCTTAAAGCGGAGCTTTCAAAAAAAGATGGATAAAAAGGATTTTATGTGCGCGTGACTAACGGATAAGTATAATTACCATGAATGGACTTGGCGATTATATTTTGGATGAGCGTGGCCGTTAGTCATCGCCGGTGCGTCAAAGTGACCCATGGTCACCTAAAATTTTTTTTTGGAGTCAGGAATGTATTTTAGCTTTAATCATTAATTGCTTGTATGCCCATAAAGACAACGGATCGGAAGCGGAGTGAGAAACCGGCGTCCTTGCCTAAGAAATTGACCGGGATCACCGGCTTTGATGATATTTCCCTTGGCGGCCTGCCCGCCGGAAGACCTACGCTGGTCTGTGGTGATGCAGGTTGCGGGAAGACCCTTTTTTCAATAGAATTTATTGTCCGCGGCGCCGCCCAGTTTAACGAGCCGGGCGTCTTTGTCGCCTTTGAAGAGAAATCAGATGAACTGGCGGCAAATGTCGCATCACTGGGCTTTGACCTCAAAGACCTCGTAAGGAAAAAAAAGATTCGTGTCGATTATGTTCATATCGAGCGCAGTGAGATCGAAGAGACGGGCGACTACGATTTGGACGGGCTTTTCATACGCCTGGAGCATGCCATCAACTCCATAGGAGCAAAACGCGTTGTACTGGATACCATCGAAAGCCTCTTTGCAGGATTACGCAACGAGACGATCCTGCGTGCGGAACTTCGCCGGCTTTTTCAATGGCTTAAAGATAAAGGCGTAACTGCAGTGATCACCGCGGAAAAAGGCAATGGCGCATTGACACGCCAGGGGATGGAAGAGTATGTGTCGGATTGCGTTATCATCCTGGATCACCGGATCACTAACCAGGTCTCGACGCGACGGATCAGGATCGTCAAATACCGCGGGTCTCTTCACGGAACCAATGAATATCCCTTTTTGATCGACGAGGACGGCATTTCTATCCTGCCGGTCACTTCCCTGAAACTCGAAGCCAAAGTGTCCAGCGAGAGGGTGTCTTCCGGCATTCCTACCTTGGACGCCATGCTGGAAGGGAAGGGTTTTTATAAAGGAAGCAGCGTCCTGGTTTCCGGAACGGCGGGAACGGGAAAGACGAGCATGTCCGCCAGTTTTGCTGATGCCACCTGCAAAAAAAACAAGCGCTGCCTTTTTTTCGCATTTGAAGAATCGCCGCAACAGATCATGCGCAACATGCATTCCATAGGCATCGACCTGGATAATCACGTGAAAAAGGGATTGCTCCGGTTTTATGCCTCACGCCCCACACTATACGGACTGGAAATGCACCTGGTCTTTATTTATAAGATGATCCACGAATTCAAGCCGGATGCGGTAGTCCTGGACCCCATCACCAACCTCATCACGGTAGGAAGCCTCAGCGAAGTGAAATCCATCCTCATCCGCCTGATCGATTTTTTACAGGGTCTTCGGATCACCGTGATGTTTACCGCGCTCGGATTGAATACCATCACCAGCGATTCAACCGACGAGACCGTCTCTTCACTGGTGGACAACTGGATCCTGATTCGTGATATTGAACAAAACGGCGAACGCAACAAAGGACTGTATGTCATGAAAAGCAGGGGGATCAAACACTCCACCCAGGTCAGGGAACTGATCATCTCCAAAAACGGGCTTCATCTCGAAAATGTGTACCTGGGACCGGAAGGTATCCTTACCGGATCAGCGCGGGAGTCCCATATGTTGCAAAAGGAAACCGAGGCCGTACTGATTAACCACGCGCAGGCAAGAAAAAATAAACAGATCACCCGAAAGGAAAGGGATCTGGAAGCGAGGATCAGCCTGCTCAGGGCAGAATTTGAATCCGTCAGGGAAGACCTGAACAATGCCGACGTGGAGGAGAAACTAAAAAAACAGGTAGAGAAAGAAAACCTGGATAAAATGGGGAGGATGCGCAACAGCTATCAGCAATCACCAAAATCAACGAGGGGAAAAATCAACAACAATCAGGGATGAAAAAAGAACAGTTGTGGGAACTCAGGTTATATGTCGCCGGTCAGACACCCAAATCGACTACGGCCTTGAATAACCTGAAAAAATATTGCGAGAAATATCTAAAAGGTCAATATCAAATAGAAGTGGTTGACCTGCTGGTAACGCCTCAGCTTGCGGAGGGCGACCAGATATTTGCCATACCAACCCTGGTCAGAAAAGTCCCGGAACCGATCCGAAAAATTATTGGTGACCTCTCCAATGAGGAAAAAGTTTTAGTTGGCTTAAATATTGTTCCTTTAAAATAACAGGCACAGCCGCGAAACGCAGAATTGACCGAATGAAAGAAAGCAAGAATACAAAACCGCTCTATACACTTCAACTCTTTATTACAGGAGCCACACCCAATTCGATCAGTGCCATCAACAATGTGCGGGCCATATGTGAAGCCTACCTGCCCGAGCAGTATCACCTGGACATCATCGACGTGTACCAGAAACCCTGGATGGCAGCTTCCGAACAGCTCACTGCCTTACCCCTTCTATTGAAGTTAACACCCCTTCCTGTACAAAAAATGATCGGCAATATGTCGGATACCAAAAAAGTACTGAAGGGTCTTCAATTATCTGAAATCATAATTCCCGGTGCATGATCTCTCAGGAGCCAACATACGAGC
This sequence comes from Puia sp., assembly GCA_035308805.1. Taxonomy (GTDB): domain Bacteria; phylum Bacteroidota; class Bacteroidia; order Chitinophagales; family Chitinophagaceae; genus Puia. The sequence goes on from DATGFZ010000157.1 coordinate 4,539, forward strand.
AGCTGGTCACGAGGGTCAGTGAATTGACGGCAAAACTTCAGGAGTCCAGCGAGATCATTGATTCCATCCGCCGGGGAGAAGTCGATGCCTTCATCGTCCAGAATAACGGGAAAAACGAAATTTATACGCTGCGAAGCGCCGACAAAGCCTACCGCCTTTTTATAGAAAAAATGAACCAGGGCGCCGTGACCATTGGCGCCAACGGCGTCGTACTCTATGCCAACAGCAGTTTTGCCTCGCTGGCAGATTTTCCCCTTGAGCAGGTCCTGGGGCAACTTTTCATCAATCTGGTACCCCAATCCCACCGGAGGCAGGTTATTCAGCTGATCGATGCCGCCTGGCAAAACCAGGAAAGCCGGGGGGAGATCAGTCTTCCGGGGACAGGGGGGGGTGCGGTTCCGGTATCCCTTTACCTGAACCAGCTGGAACTTGACGGGGGCACTGCACTAAGCATCATCGCCACGGACATGTCCCTCCAAAGAGAAGCGCAGGAACAAAAAAGGGAAATGGAAAAAAAAGATGAATTCATCACGATCGCCAGCCATGAATTGAAGACACCTGTCACGAGCATCAAGGGGTATATCCAGTTATTGCAGTTTGGATTTCAGCAGGAAGGAAACATGCATGCCGCTACCCTGCTGGGTAAGGTGGATGCCCAGATCAACAAACTGACAGTCCTCATCAGCGAACTCCTCGACACGCGCAAGATAGAGAATGGTCAGCTGCCTTTTCATTTCGATCATTTTGATCTCTGCCTGCTGCTGGATGAAATCGTGGAAGAGACGGGGCGGGTGCTGAAACAGCGCCTGGTGGTTGAAGAGCGCAGACCCGGGCTCATCTTATATGGTGACCGCAATAAGATCGGTCAGGTGATCACCAATTTCATTGATAACGCAGGCAAATATTCAGCACGCGATACGGAGATCATAGTCCGGATCAGGGAAGCCGACGGAATTCTGGCACTATCTGTGAAGGATTTTGGTATCGGAATCCCGAAAGAACAGCAGACAAAGATCTTTGACCGCTTTTTCAGGGTGACCGGTAAAAAAGAAAATACCTATTCAGGTCTTGGACTGGGTCTGTACATTTCCGCGGAGATCATCAGGCGCCATCAGGGAAAAATAGGGGTGGAGAGCGAAGAGGGAAAGGGTTCCGAGTTTTATTTTGAACTGCCGGTCCATCCGGCTGAAATCAAGTCTGCCAGTGCATGAACCAAGAAAAATATTTGTAGCCGATGATGATCCGGACATACTCGAGATCATCCGCCTGATACTCCAGACCCGCGGCTACCATGTGGAAACAAGCAGCAATGCAGACGAGCTGTTCCTTTGTTTGAAGGAGGACCTGCCGGAACTGATCCTGATGGATATCTGGATGGCAGGTGCAGACGGAAGAGATATATGCAGCCGGCTGAAAAAAAACTTACTCACCGCAGGGATCCCGGTTGTCTTTGTTTCTGCCAATTCACATATCGCCGCCATCACAGAAACCTGCCATGCGGACGGATTCATCGCCAAACCATTTGAAATGAAAATCCTGCTGCAGACCGTACAAGACCATTTGCGCGCTGCTTCCTGAAAGAATTATTTCCCCCTTGCCATTTATTGCCAGGAATTAATTTATCGAATCATTTTATAACGGATATACCTAACCGAAGATGAATCTGTGTCATGGTCTGGCCTCCCGGCAAAAGCAGGCATGTTCGGTTTATGGACGTACAATCCTGCTGCATTCCTTCATAATTATTGATCCCTATCTTATTTCCCGAATTTTTTCAGGGTTTATAAGATCTTCTTTTTTTATTCCCCGAATTGGCAATAAAATAAATCATCATGCCGAAAAGAAATAAAACAAAAAGGGCAGTGGGTAAACTGGAGCTCAGGTTTTCCATAAGACGCAAGCAATACATAAGAATGGATTTAGTTGTACAGGAAACGCTAAATGATTGGCAAATCGTATACAATACAGCCCCGCTACAGGAAAGCCCTTATCTTTTAATTGGAACAATTAAAATTAATAACACGCGGCTGTTTTCAGTAATTTTATCTCAGAGAAAAAACAATTCATGAATATGGTTTCGGTGATTTTCCTGATTATTTCCGCTGCGGCTATTGGCGCAGTCGTCAGCTGGTGGGTAACAAAATCGAATGGACAGATCAAATGGAATGCGCTGCAGGCCAATCATGAAAAAGAAATAATACGTCTTGAAAATCAAAAAGACTTTTTTGAAAATGCTGCCAGCACGATGAAAGAAACCTTCGGATCCCTGGCCGCAAATGCACTCCGCCAAAACAATGAAGCATTTGTTACGCTTGCAGAATCCAGGCTCAGTGAAAAAGTGACAGAGGCAAAAGGAATGCTGGAAATCGAGAAAAAGGAAATCGACGGGATAGTCAAACCCCTGTCGGAAAGCCTGGGAAAAATGGAAAACAAAATCAATGAGCTGGAAAATAAAAGGGAAAATGCCTATGGCCGAATCAATAATGTATTGGAAGGCATGCAAAGGGCAACCGAACTCCTCGGCAAGGGCACACAAAACCTGATTGGTGCATTAAAGAACAGCGGCACGCGGGGTAAATATGGTGAGATTGGTCTGAGACGTGTCGTGGAATTTGCCGGTATGATTGAACACTGTGATTTCATTGAGCAGGTATCGGTGAGCAGCGATGAAGGTGTCCTGCGCCCGGATATGATCATCCGGCTTCCTGAATCCAAGACCATTGTCGTGGACTCCAAGACGCCGCTGGATGCTTACATGAAAGTGTTTGAAACAGAAAATGAAGCGGAACAGAAACTTTTACTTGCTCATCATGCGCGAGCGGTAAAAGACCACCTGAACAAGCTTGGCGGCAAAGCTTACTGGAATCAGTTTACCGATTCACCGGACTATGTTATTTTTTATATGCAGATTGAATCATCTTTTGGCGCCGCCCTGCAATCTGATCCGGAACTCATTGAAGAAGCGATTCGCAAAAATGTTATTTTTGCGACACCGACTACGCTAATAACGCTCCTGCGTACGGTGGCTTTTGTCTGGCAACAAAGAACTGTTGCTGCAAACATTGAACAGATCCGCGATGCGGGAATTGAATTGTACGAGAGAACAACTGTTTTGCTCAGGCATTTCAGCAGCATGGGCGGAAGTCTGAAATCAGCCGTTGGTCATTATAACAGCGCGGTCACTTCGCTGGAAAGCCGCTTTATGCCACAGGCCAAAAAATTATACACCCT
>DATGFZ010000158.1:0-11852 GCA_035308805.1 Puia sp.
TCTATTTGATAAAAAACGTCTTTTCAAAATTGAGTCGCCTCAAAAAAAAGAGCTGATCAGCTTTATTAAAACCTGGCTGAAAAAAAACCATAAAGACCGGTTTGGAGTGTTGGATGCGGGTTTTAGAATAGCCGGCACCGGTAGTATTGGCGTAAAACGATATGTCTTTTTATTACAAAATCTGGATAATCTCAAAAAGTTTTTGCTGGTGGATATGAAACAGGCCACCCCATCTTCGGTGAAGCCTTTCACCGATATTCAGCAACCCGCATGGGCAAACGATGCCGAACGTGTGGTTACCATTCAGCAGCGCATGCAAAATATTTCTCCCGCTTTATTAAATGCAGTTGTTTTTAATGCTGAATGTTATGTAATAAAGGAAATGCAACCAACTGCAGATAAAATAGATTTCCTGGTAATAAAAGATAAACGCGATTGTATTTCCCGTGTTATTGAAGACATGGCGATGCTTACCGCTTCCGCACAGCTGCGAAGTTCGGGAAGACAGGGGGCTGCCATTGCGGATGACCTGATTGCATTTGGAAAAGATACGCACTGGCAGCAATCGATCCTAGATTATGCCTCGGCTTATGCAAAGCAGGTTAAAAAAGATTTCAAAGCGTATACACGAGATTATGCAAAAGGTCTTTTAACCAAATGATCGTTTAACTTTACAAAAACTGTTTATGCATTTGCCTGATGGTATCATTATAAAATTAATTCTGGCGCTGGTTGTTGGCGGGTTAATCGGCGCCGAAAGAGAATACCACACCAAATCTGCGGGGTTCAGAACGCTCACCCTGATTTGTATGGGTGCGGCTATATTTACGGTCTTTTCTCAGATTCTGGGAGACCCCGGAAACCGCGACCGCGTGGCATCAAATATTGCAACGGGAATTGGTTTTGTTGGCGCAGGTGTAATATTTAAAGGAGATTTTGGCGTTAACGGCATTACCACAGCAGCAATGATCTGGGTTACTGCCTCACTGGGAATGGCAATAGGCGCAGGCTACGAGTTGGTTGCTTTAATTGCATGCGGAATAATTTTGCTTATGTTGTACGTCTTCAGCAGGCTTGAGGGGTGGATTGACCGGGTGAACCAAACGCGTAATTATAAGATAGTTTGTGAATATCAAAATGAAACTTTGCACGTATACGAACAAAGTTTTTTGAAATACCATTTAAAATTTAAACGCAGTCGCGAAATGAAAATGGGCGATATGATCACCGGAGAGTGGATGGTCAGAGGATCTGAAAAAAATCACCTGCAGTTTATTACCGAGATATTGAACAACCCATCGGTTAAGCAGTTCGAATACTAAACGGGCCGGCAGCCCTTTTTTAACACTGACTGTCCTGGCTAATCAAAAGTCACTGTCCATCTTCTTTCAAAAACTTCGTCTGCTTTCAATATATTTATGCCTTCTTTGTTTATTATTTGCTGATCGCTGTCAATGCTGTCTGCAATACCACACCAGGGTTCGATACAAACAAAGTCTGCATTTTTTGCGGCCCAAATTCCGAGATAGGGAAAGCCTGAAAATTCGAAATGCAAACCATGTTCGGTTTTATTGGATAATAACGAAACCATTGACGAAAGCGGATGTTTAAAAACGAGCGCGTCTTTGTTGAATAATTCTTTGGTTAACCATAAAATATTTCCTGATTGTAAAAGCGGCTCCGGCGTTTTTTCAATTAACCCTTCGGGAGAAATTGGCCAGCGTGGTAAGATTTCATCTTTATTAAATTCGAGAAAATAGTCTCCATATCCCGTTCCCCCGACCAAAGGAACTTTGAACGCAGGGTGTCCGCCAATGGAAAAATACAATTTTTTTTCTGCAAAATTTTTTACAGTATAGGCCACCGTTAGCTCATTTTTTTGAATGGAATATTTAATGATGAGCTCAAAATGAAATGGAAAATGCTGCAAAGTTGCTTCATTGCTTTGTAACAGAAAACTGATTGAAACGGAAGTTTGCTCGCTAATTTCAAATTCCATATCTCGGGCAAAACCGTGGCGGCCCAATGTATAGGCTCTGCCCTGGTAGAAATACTTGTCGTTTCGCAATGTACCGACTATTGGGAATAGGATCGGCGATTTTTTCGCCCAGAAAGCCGGATCGCCGCCCCACAAATACTCAAGCAGGTGGGTTTTGTGTGCTATGCTTTGCAGCTCCGCTCCTTTTGCACTGAGGTTGACTTTTAATAAATCGTTTTCTATGGTGAACATGATCTGTTTTGTTTTCTAATCACCCCGATCACTGGCACTGAACCTCTACTCCTTCCATGCGGTTGAGAAATGTGCGCGGTGAAGTTTGTGCTAAAATATGCCCAATTAATACGGGCTTTCATCCACTGGATGCCCAATTTCCCAATGTAATCCAAAAGGATCGACCAGTCTTCCCAATTTCCAACCATGCTCTACCCCAACGGGAAATATTTCTGTTGCTCCGGCCGCTAATGCCTGGGCAAAAATTTGTTCTGGATTTGCTACGGTCAAAATCATCCGAATTGGGCCGCCTCCCATTTGCTCCATGGTTATATCGTCTTCGTCGCCATCACTCAGCCAGAACGTTGCGCTCGAAATGGAAAGTCTTACGACTGCTGCACCATCCGGTGATTCGATTCGATAAACTGATACTGCTCCAAATGCTTCGGAATAAAATTTTATTGCCCGTGAGCTGTTTCTCACCGTAAGCCAGGGAGAAATTGATACTGAATTATTTTGAGACATTGTCGTGAATTTGAAAACCAAATGTAAATATTTGTTGCCGATCAGCAGTTTCCTGCCGGCCTTGATCCATTTCCCGCTGATTGCCGCATGGTCAAACTTAAAAGCTTCATAGTGCGTTTGATTTTTTATATTTGTATATGCTTCGTTATCTAGAAATAATTTGGACGAGTTTTAAGATGGCTTTGCAGGAATTTCGCTCCAATAAACTGCGCACCTTTCTTTCTTTGCTTGGAATAACTTTTGGTATTTTTTGTATCATCAGCGTGCTCGCGATTGTGAGCAGCATGAATCTTGCCTTGAAGACAGAATTGCAATCTATTGCCGGGCACACCGTGTTTATCGGCAAATGGGAAAATGGAGGCGGACCTGATTATCCTTGGTGGAAATATATTAAAAGACCGGAAGTGAAATATGCAGAAATGAAAATTGTGCAGCAAAAAGCACCCGACTCGACGAATATTTCATTTTTTATGAACATTAATGGCGATGTGGATTATGGAGACGCTGTGATGACAGGAGTAAATTATTATGGCATCACAGAAGAGTTTCCTGAGGTGCAACCGATTACCATTGGTTACGGGAGATTTTTCCGTATGGACGAATTTGCCAACGGGGCAAATGATATCGTCATGGGGTATACCATTGCCGAACAATTATTCGGCAAAGCTGATAAAGCAGTAGGACAGTTTGTAAAACTTAAAAATGCCAAAGTTGCTTTAATAATTGGGGTGATTGCCAAGCAAGGACAAAATATTTTTAACGCATGGGACTATGACCACAGTTTGCTTATGCCATATATGTTTATGAAACAAATGACTGTTGAACAATTTTCCAGTCCGACCATAATGGTGAAAGGGGCGACATCCATGCCTATCGGAGAACTGAAGGATGAATTGCGCGGGGTCATGCGATCAGTCCGGAAATTGAGTCCCACGCAGGAAGATAATTTTTCTTTGAACGATATCGGTAACGCAACAGACTTTTTTGATAAACTGACGGGATGGATGAATATGGGCGGCTGGGTGATCGCAGGCATCTCTCTGGTCGTAGGTATGTTCGGCGTTGCCAACATTATGTTTGTAACCGTTCGCGAACGCATCGGGCAAATAGGTTTGAAAAAGGCAATTGGAGCTAAAAAAAATATGATACTCAGTGAGTTTTTATTGGAATCGGCATTTCTTTGTATCATCGGCGGACTTATTGGTTTGCTTGGCGTTTTTATTATTACTTTTATTGCTTCGGCCATTTTTCCCTTCAGGGTGTTTATTCCCCTGGATATTATTGTTCTTGCCATCAGCATTTGTATCATCGTGGGCGTACTTGCAGGAATTATTCCGGCAATCAGCGCAGCACGCCTCGATCCGGTTGTGGCAATCAGAAGTAAATAGATCATTGCCGGTACCATTTTACCATTTAGCCCGTTTTATTGCTGGCAGATGCCCTTTCCAAAGATGCCGAACCGGTCAGCTTTTGTTCAACCCTCAGCGCCTGCATTTTCTACCTGGTTTTTTCTTTCTGCCGTTCAAAAGCAGTCAACAGACAACGATCAACGCGTTCAGGTTCCGTTCAACAAATTGTATTACCCTTAACATAATAGAAACTGAATCATCATGGTTCATTTTTTATTTTTGTTTATCGTGTTTAGATATTTGGAAATTATATGGACGAGTTTTAAAATGGCGCTGCAGGAGTTTCGCTCCAATAAGCTGCGTACATTTCTTTCATTGCTCGGAATCACTTTCGGAATATTTTGCATCATCAGTGTGCTGTCAACAATCAGCAGCATGGAAGCCGCCATTCAAAATGATATCAAATCGCTCGGTACAAGTGCGATTTACATTGACAAATGGGAATATAGCAACGATAGCAATTATCCGTGGTGGCGGTTTGTAAAACGGCCGATTCCGAAATATGCGGAAATGAAAATATTAAAACAAACGGTTCCTTCTTTAGCCAACGCAACTTATGTCACCAACACAAACTCGACTTTGGAATATCACGATGATATACTTAACGGATTAAATTATTATGGCGTAACGGAAGATTTTGCCAATATTCAATCCATTGAAATAACCAATGGCAGATACCTGCAGCAATCAGATTTTGATCAAAGCGCCAATTCCATTGTGATGGGATATACGCTTGCAGAAAAAATATTTGGGAAACCGGAAAAAGCAGTCGGAAATATTATAAAACTAAAAAAAGAAAAACGCGCGATCATTATCGGCGTTATAAAAAAACAAGGACAAAGCATGATGCAAATGTGGGATTATGACAATAGCATCATTATGCCATACACTTTTTTAAAGCAAATAATAAAGGACGAGGATGCGTTTCCTGTTATTATCGCGCAGGGCAAATCAAATATTACCATGCCAGAATTGAAAGATGAATTGACAGGCGCCATGCGTTCAATCAGAAAACTGAGTCCGACACAGGAAGACAATTACGCGTTAAATGATATTGAAGCGTTCAGCAAATTCATGCATGATATTTTTAGCAACGTAAGCCTGGGCGGATGGGCAATTGCAGCGCTGTCACTTGTAGTAGGCATGTTTGGTGTTGCCAACATTATGTTTGTAACGGTTAGGGAACGTACCAGTCAGATCGGTTTGAAAAAAGCGATTGGCGCCAAAAGCAGTATAATTCTTACTGAATTTTTATTGGAGTCGGCTTTTCTCTGCATCATCGGCGGGGTGATTGGATTGCTCGCGGTATTTGGCTTAACTCAAGTTGTTACTGCATTTGTAGGGTTTAAAGTTTTCATCCCGGCAAGCATCATCGTTATGGCAATCATTATTTGCATTGTTGTGGGTGTCCTCGCCGGAATAATTCCGGCAATAAGCGCCGCGCGATTAAATCCGGTTGTCGCAATCAGAAGTAAATAATTCGCCTGCGGCCTGGAATCAGGCCCGTGCGAGCTTCGCTGCTGCAACAAACAACCGGCAACCAACAAACTAATTTTCCTATTTTCACGTGTAGATTAATCAAATAACTTGTCTATAATCCTGGCGATAGAATCTTCATGCGATGAAACATCAGCATCTGTTTGCGAAGACGGTATTATTCTTTCCAATGAGATCGCCACCCAAAGCGTCCATGAAAAATATGGCGGCGTAGTGCCTGAACTGGCGAGCAGAGCACACATACAAAATATTATTCCGGTTGTTGACGCTGCACTTTCGGCTGCCCATTGCAAACTGACGTCCGTTAGTGCCATCGCATTTACACGATCTCCGGGATTGATCGGATCATTGCTGGTGGGCGCACAATTCGCTAAATCACTTGCATTATCATTGAACATTCCGCTGATCGCGGTACATCACATGCAGGCACATGTTCTTGCCAATTTGATAGAAGATCCCAAACCGGCATTTCCTTTTCTATGCTTAACCGTTAGTGGCGGACACACACAATTGGTTTTGTGCAATTCCCCTTTTGATATGAAAGTAATTGGTGAAACCATCGATGATGCGGCTGGCGAAGCATTTGATAAATCTGCAAAATTATTAGGGCTTTCCTATCCAGGGGGTCCGCTGGTTGATAAACTTGCCAGGTTGGGAAACGAAGATAAATTTACATTTCCCGAACCAAAAATTCCGGGGCTGGATTTTAGTTTCAGCGGATTAAAAACTTCGATACTTTACTTTCTGCAGAACAATAAAAACAAGAACGAAAATTTTGTGAATGAGAATCTCAATGATATTTGTGCGTCAATTCAAAAAAGAATAATCACCATTTTACTTCACAAATTAGAAAAGGCCGCTAAGCAAACCGGGATAGCAAATATTTGTATTGCCGGCGGAGTCTCCGCCAACAGCGGACTTCGTCTTGATTTTCAAAAGGCAGGGAAAAGAAATAACTGGAAAATTTTCGTCCCGAAATTTGAATATTGCACCGACAATGCTGCGATGATCGCAATGGCGGGTTATTATAAATATTTGGCAACAGATTTTTCTCCGTTAAGCGTTAAATCGAGTGCCAGAGCGGAGTGGTGATTAAACGGCTGCCCGTGCCCGGTCACTAAAAACCGAAACAAGCAATCAGCAACACAAGTTATGGCGAATACTTTTTTCCGATTCAAAGAATTCCTCATTCACCAGGACGCATGTGCGATGAAGGTTTGTACTGACGCCTGTATTCTTGGCGCCTGGTTCGCTGAAAAAATACCTTCTTATTCATTGATCCTCGATGCCGGCAGCGGAACAGGATTGTTGATGTTTATGCTGGCACAAAAAAGTAAAGCTGAAATCCACGGAATAGAGATTGACATTGATGCGTACAAACAATCGAAAGAAAATATAATCGAAAATAAGTTAAAAGACAGAATGAAGATTTTCCCGGGTGATTTTCGGGATTACGCATTCCCTGAAAAATACGATTTCATTATTTCGAATCCCCCTTTTTACCAAACAAGTCTCTGGTCACCCGCAGACAAAAAAAATATCGCCAAGCACAGCAAGGAATTAAAATGGGAAGCATTGATAAAAGCAATGGATGCGAACTTAAAATTGACAGGCAGCTTTGGTGTTTTGTTGCCCTACCAGGGTTCTGAATATTTTGAAGAATTGGCTGTGCAGAATAATTTTCTCCTCCAGGAAAAATTGATGGTTAAACAGACTCCGGAACATCATTATTTCAGAACCATTTTGCATTTTTCCCGAAATAAAAATTCAAATCCGGATGTATACGAGCTAATGATTTTAAATGAAGAGGGCGATTATACCAATGAATTCAAAGAATTGATGAAAGACTATTATTTGCATTTGTAAAAAGCCGCTGAAAATACCTGGGGAAAATACAATTCTGTGGTCAACTGTTACCGCATGTGAATTACCACCTAAATACCGGCGTATCCTTTCATATAATTAAAATGGTCCGTGAGCTTTCCGTTTCTTACCATGGTCGCTTTTTCAATAATGGGAGAATTGCCTTGGATCAGGTCACCGAGGACATATTTGATTAACTGCTCCCCAAAATATCGTGAGGCGTCGCGTGGCAGTTCATTAGGTAAATTGCCGACTGCCATGATGTCTATCGAGTCTGGCAAATAGGCGAGTGTTCTTTTTTGAGATGATCTGTCAACTCCATAAACAGGTTTTTCCATGGTTCCGTCTCCGATATTGCAAGGTATGGAGCCGCCTTTATCATCGGTGATGTCTGCAATGGTTTGAATTTTAAAATCGCCGCTGGCTAAATCTGACCAATTAAATAAACGCGGCATGTGCTCATCCCAATAAATACCGTTCATTAAGATGTCTGTAACCCTGGTATAAGGCAAAAATTTGCAAAAATAATTTTGAGGGTGAGCGTGAAAATCTACGCGGTCATATTTCCCTGTTATGTGGTGTTCGTACAGGTCATTCCCTTTCAGTTGAACAAAAACAGGATAGGAAAAATTTCGATCTAAAAATTCATCGGGTTCCACTTCAATAATCCCCAAAAGGTTCATTACTTCCAGCACACCATGGGCAACGCGGCCAGATCCGGTAACAGCCACTTTAATATTTGGCAGTCTTAGTCCAAAATAGGTATGAATGAGTTTGCGAAAGCTATTTTGGATATATACGCGATCCAGGTGGTACACCTTTGTTCTTTTGCCAAAAGCCATTATCCCGTTATGAGCACCAACAACTCCCGCAAAAAAGCCAAACCCCAGGATACGCTGTCCGTCTTCATGTTCCATGCATTCGTAATCTATTAAGGTGATATTCTTTTTAAGAATTTCGCGGAACATATTTTGGTTATGCGGCTGCATTTTTTTTGTGTGCGAGAAGAACAGATATTTTTTATTCGCTATCAAATCGATTACGGGAACTTCTTTAATGCCGAGCATAATATCACAGTCACGGATATCCTCTCTTATTTCAACACCCGCATGAATATATTCTTTATCAATGAAACATCGATTCAGGGAGGATTGGGCGATTATCCTGACCTCATCGGAATTTTTGTGGATCCATTTGCATTGTGCGGGAGTCAACGCAACCCGGTTGTCAGCAGGCATTTTCCCTTCGCGTATCAAACCGATCTTGATCATCAATAGTTGGTTTGACGGCAATATATTGTTTTTTGTGTTCTGATTTTTTTCAATAGAAGGTAAATAAGAAATTTGCATCCCGTTTTGGACAAGATTGCCTGATTGCGTAATATTGTCTTCCCGTTTTTTGACCGTATTCTTCTGGAGACACAATAATTTATAGCGGGGCCCGGATGGCGGAATTGGTAGACGCGCCAGACTCAAAATCTGGTATTGGCAACAATGTGCAGGTTCGATTCCTGTTCCGGGCACTAATTGGATTAAGACTCCCCCTCTACATTTCTCCAAAAGGATTGGTCCAAAGAAATCTCCTCCATTTTTTCAGCTTTATTTGTGGTATGCACCACGCTTGGACATGCGAGAACAAATTATTATAAGCAGGCTATCTCCTGTTTGGGTTTTCCACAAAAAACAAAATTCGTGAACAAACAAATGGTGAGCCGTTTATGATTGGCCATTAACTTAGTCCAAAAGATATTTTAGTTGAGTTTTCAATTGTTGCAAGTAAGCTTCCGGCATCATAGCGGAAGCTTCACTATTTTGAAAATTATTTAATCCAGGCTATTCCGCCAGTGAATGCACATCTCTAAAATAGAGGAATTGGGAAAAAACGGCAACAACAAACCGAATCATAAAGTTGACCTTTTCGTACAGATTTTGCGCTGCCGATTACTGTTTTAAAAATTTTGCAGTTAGCTGTTGCTTGCCTCCTATCAATACCTGCATCAGGTACGCGCCGCCTGACAGACCAGAAATATCCATGGAAGTTTGGAAATAGCTTCCTGTCTTTTCACTTTGTTTGGTAAGGACTGGCTGCCCGGTAATGGAGAAAATATGAATTACCAGCGTACCCGTCGTATCGCTGTTAAGCTGTAGGTTAATGGTGCCTTGCGCCGGATTGGGAAACAATTGCATTGTACCGGATGCCGATGACAAAGTAGAAACATCTTTTTCAGTTTCACTTGTAGCGGAATCTGTTGTTTGATTGACGGCGCCAGTCATTGTGCCTGACGAATGAACGGTCACCGTAGTCGTTGCAACAGAACTTACTCCTGCTTTATCCGTAATCGTAAGTTGAAAAACATATACACCTGCAATGAGCCCCGAAACAAGTATAGTGGGGACATTGGCGTTGAAAGTAACAGATGAGGGTCCTGAAATTTGTTTCCATTTATAGGCAGCAATACTGCCGCCGGGTTCATACGATCCGCTCCCGATAAGCCATGTGCTGTTTACGGGCAGGGTGATGGCTAAATTGCTTGCAAGCACCGGAACTGGCACGAGATTTAAAATGGGCGACAAAGGAGATTGCACCGCAACCTGAACCATACTTGTACAGGAATCACCACCGGCACTCTTAATTTTTAATTGATAATTATAATTGCCAGCCACCAGGTTTCCGGCTGTGGTTGAGAGAGCGCTATCGTCTGAAATAATTGAATTATTCGGACCTGAAATTTGAGTCCATGTATAGGATTTAATGTTATCATTTCCAGATATAGACCCAGAGGCATTGAGTGTTACTGTACTAGTCGGCAACGTGATGGTTTGGTTGGTTCCCGCGTTACAGCTCAAGGAACTAATCGTCCCGTTGGTCTGCACCAAAATATAAGGATCACCAATAAGGGAAATGGTTCCGCTTACTTGTCCTGGCGAAGTTTTGTCGAACAAATATTTCTTAAAATTCACACCCGATGGCAAGGTGAAAGATCCTGAGGCAGTTTCCGACATATCCTGAGTGGTGATCGCCCACACAATATAAATCTTGTTGCCTGCACTATCGAAACGTACGCCATCAACACCCGCAGGAAATGAGGGTTGCGTGGCATCAACTTTATAATTTCCCAATAATTGTTGCATGGTTCTTATGGCAATACCCTGATTGGTGAGTACTTCATTTCCGGGCGTTGCTTTAATCAGGTTTTTGTACATTCCCATGGCATCGATTTCGCTTCCGGCAGTACCATTGTTTAAACCACTGTCTCCCGTTTCACCGGTTTGATATAGATAAAACATGTCAAGGCCTGCTGACATCATTTTCGCAAAGGATTTGATGGTGTAATTCTTCTGGGTAGCATCGCTTCCCCATGCTTTGTTATTTGGAAAACTTTCTAAGTTTGCTGCTGAAACATAATTCCACCTGGGAATATTTGATTCCGTCATTATGATGGGCTTATGGGGAGTGCCGGCTGCAGTTTCGATTGCCCTGAAATTAGCGACCTGTTGGGTCATTGCAGAAACTGCATAATCAGAATTTCTGTGAAAACCGGCAGGACCGCAGGCTGAACCTGTCCACGAGCAAACAGTCCAACTAAAATAAGGGTAAAAGTGAATACTCAATTCATCTATCCACTGCGCTCCGCCTTTTTTTAAGAACCACTTATAAAACCAGGGATACCCCAATCCACCGGTAGCGATTTTTGCTGCAGGTTGATATTTTTTGATAACCTGGTTTGCGATCATGCATAGTTGTACATAATCTTCGATGGATGCATTCATATTTTGCAGATCACCGGAAGCAGGTTCTGTTTTTTCCCAGGATGAAGAAGATTGCGTAGAATCCTCATAAGAATTTGGCGACCCGGTCAGATCAGGTTCATTCCATACTTCAAAATAAGTAAAATCAGAACCTACAGATTGCACTACATCGTAACAATATTTTGCCCAAATATTACCTGTATTGATGGAACCATCACTGTTGAACGCAGCGTTATACAAACCATTGGGAAGCCAGGACCTTGCACCGTTACTCGCAGTTGCAGAACTTTGCCCTGTATAGGTTGGACCTGCAGTTGCATCAAGAAAGAAAGTATTGTTCTTCATTCCTTTCGAAGAAGGATATTGTAATCTAGCCTGGTAAGTACTCATGCCCCACTGCAAATAATATTGCAGTGAAACAGTAGAACGTGCGGAACGTGCTCCGGCTGCGTACATCAAATCATATATCTGCTGATCAGTGTAGTGCGTGCCATAATATCCAGGGTTCTCGCCCAACTGAAATTGTGCTATGGCGCCAAGTGACGCCGAAAGAGAAATCATCACAGTGGCGAATGTGCGGAACAAACAAGATGTGGCAAA
>DATGFZ010000159.1:0-3770 GCA_035308805.1 Puia sp.
CATGCTCAAGGCTTTTTTCAAGAAATGAAAATGATTCAGCGGATTCGCCATAGCCATGAAAACAAAGCAGCAATTTGCTGCCTGTGCCTGCTTTGCAATAATGGATCTGTGAAGATCTATATGGTGTGAACGATGATTCCATGAATGTAATCAGGATTAAAACTACTTATTTCTGTTTCAAGTTACTCCCAACTTATTCCTGCATTCTTCCGGAGGCTACCTGGAACAATTCCGTTTGCAAAATCAAAAAAGAATTCTTAACTTTGATTAGTTGTTTAACTAACTATATGCCAAACAACCAATTTAAGAAAGGAGAGTTATACAGTTTTGTGACCGGCAAGGCATCCACCGCCATTGCACGCAGGCTGCAAAAAAAATTCAACACCGCAGGACTGAATCTGACCATTGAGCAATGGAGCGTGTTGTATCATTTATGGAAAGAAGATGGAATTAGTCAACAGGAGTTATGCAAGGCCACTTTCCGGGATAAGCCGAGTATAACAAGGCTTGTTGACAATTTGGAAAAATTGCAATTGGTAAAAAGAGTGGCATCGGAAAATGACAGAAGAATCAATAAAATTCATTTGACCAAACAGGCATTAAAGCTGCAGGAACAAACAATGGAACTCGCGGAAGAAACGTTAAATGATGCGTTGAGTGGTGTTCCGGCAAATCAAATCAATTTGTGTAAGGAAGTTTTGCAGAAAGTGTATGACAACTTGAAATAGTGGGCGGTTGAGGCGTTAATAAAAAGCAAGGAATGGCGGTTCCGTTTATCGACGCCAGGGCTTAACGGCACAACCAATGGATGGGATGTTCAATGATCCTGAACAAAGAAAAATTGCGGGTATCATCATAGAGTATTTATGAATGAAGTATGTATCATTTTTAATTTTTACTTAAATCCCTTTATATGAGCACGACTACAGAGACTAAAAAAGCACTTGGCGGCGGTGAGTGGTTGATTAAAGAAACCAAACCATTTGAAACGTTTATCCCGGAAGATTATAATGAGGAGCAGCAAATGGTGAAAGATATGTGCGCGCGTTTCTTAGATACTGAAGTATTGCCCGTAATAGAACGCATTGATAAACTCGAGCCCGGATTAATGCCATCGCTGGTGCAAAAAGCCGGTGAGCAGGGACTGCTCGGGATTTCAGTCCCTGAAAGCCTTGGGGGGTTAGGGAAAGATTTTATCACCTCAACGCTGGTTAATGAAGCGCTTGGCGGCGGATTCTCCTTTTCCGTTGCGGTTTCCGCGCACACGGGTATTGGTACATTACCAATTTTGTATTTCGGGACAGAAGCGCAGAAACAAAAATACGTTACCAGACTTGCCAGTGGTGAATGGAAGGGATCTTACGGATTGACGGAGCCAAATAGCGGCAGTGATGCGCTTGGTGCCAGGACGACAGCAAAACTTTCTGCCGATGGAAAATATTATGTGCTGAATGGACAAAAATGCTGGATAACGAATGGCGGCTTTGCTGATATTTATACCGTGTTCGCAAAAATAGATGGTGATAAATTTTCAGCGTTTATTATCGAGAGGGGTTTTGAAGGATTTACACAAGGTCCGGAAGAACACAAAATGGGAATCAAGGGTTCTTCAACCGTTCAACTATATTTCCAGGATTGTAAAGTGCCCGTTGACAATTTATTGGGAGAGGCGGGCAAAGGCCATATCATTGCCTTTAATATTTTAAATATAGGAAGGTTAAAATTATGCGCAGCTGCGATCGGGGGAGCAAAACGGGCGACCGCGACGTCCATTCAATATGCAGTTACACGCGAGCAATTCAAAACATCCATTTCGAATTTTGGGGCGATAAAAAATAAAATTGCAGAAATGGCAATCAAAATTTGGGTTGCGGAAAGTGCGTTATACCGCGCAGCAAAATGTATTGATGATAAGGAAAATGAATTGCTGGCAACGGGGAAGCCCTTTAACGAAGCCGTCCTGGGCGCCGCAGAAGAATATGCCATTGAATGTGCCATGCTAAAGGTTTTCGGCAGTGAGGCCTTGAGTTTTGTCGTGGATGAAGGCGTGCAAATTCACGGCGGTAACGGTTTCAGCGACGAATATATCATTTCAAAGGCATACCGTGATAGTCGCATTAACCGCATTTATGAAGGAACAAATGAGATCAATCGCTTACTGACTGTCGATATGGTTTTAAAAAGAGCCATGAAAGGCAGATTGGATATGATGGGCGCGGCATTGTCCGTGTCCAAAGAATTAATGACCATTCCTGATCATGCTGGTGATGATGATGCACCTTTTGCCAAGGAAAGGAACGCAATTGTGAATTTCAAAAAAGCGATTTTGATGGTCGCAGGCGCTGCGGTTCAAAAATTAATGACGAAGATCGAACAGGAACAGGAAATCATCATGCACATTGCCGACATGGCAATTGAAACCTATCACGCAGAAAGTGCGTTATTGCGGGCTATGAAATTAGTTGACCAACGTGGCGAAGGTGCATGCCATTTTGAATTGGATATCGTGCGAACTTATCTGTATGACGCCGCCGACCACATGAATAAATTCGGGAAAGATGCTATCAATGCTTTTGCGGGCGGTGATGAACAACGTATGATGTTATTGGGTTTGAAACGTTTCACCAAAGTTGATTCTTTTAACGGCAAGGATGCAAAAAGAAGAATTGCAAATAAGCTGATAGCTGATGATAAATATCCCCTTTAACCCCCAGAACGCGTATTGGTGAATCTCCGGCCTGATGGCAGATGTATTGCGATGCTGCTGCATATCATCGTAATAATTTACTCATCTCCTGAATTGTTGTGGGCGGTTCACCCTGCCCTTTCTTCAGTATCTTTATATAAATTTTTCAATTTTGAAATTTCTTTTTTCTGTATTCTTATTGATCAATTCTATAGATATTTATTCGCAAGACAGTATCCTGCTCGCCAAAACCACCGGTATGCTTCCCTTTCTCGAATATGGGATCGGCGACGACAGGCTCGGCGGGGCAAAAATGACTTATCTGGATTCAAATATTTTGCTCAAAATCGTTGACAGTTTTAAAACAGATTATAAGGTTCAGCTTTCAAAATATCATTCAGGCTACGTTGCGAAGCAAAGTGTGATTGTGCTAAAAAAGGAAATCAATAAACCGGTAGTTCATAATTCACATTTGAGCTCCAGCTTCAGGGTATTTGGCGATTCAGCATTTGACTATGTGACCATTAATCTTGATGAGCGATTACCCTACCACAGTTTCCATCTCCTCAGCCCTTCTCGAATTGCCATTGATATTTTCGGGGTAACGACCAACACCAACTGGATTATTCAGCAAAACACAGCAAAGGAAATCAAAAATACCTGGTACGAACAAATTGAAGATGATGTATTGCGTGTATTTATTGAACTGAAACACACGCAGCACTGGGGACATTCGATCAGTTATGACAGCGCAGGAACCAGATTGATTGTCCGGGTCAAACGTCAACCAGCTGTATTGGATATTCGCAAATTAAAAATCGCCGTTGACGCAGGTCATGGCGGAGATAATGCGGGTGCAAGCGGCGTGTCCAGTAAAGTTTTGGAAAAAGAATACACCTTGCTGATCGCCAAGGAACTTGAAAAAACCTTAAAACGTGCCGGTGTAAAAAAGATCTTTATGACGCGCACAAAAGATACTTCACTCACGATGCCTGAAAGAATTCAGATGTTAAAAGATTTTTCACCGGATATTTTAGTGAGTGTACATCTTAATTCAGCCGGCTTTGACACAATCCGGGGTGTG
>DATGFZ010000160.1:0-13728 GCA_035308805.1 Puia sp.
TGTTTAAGAATCCGGATGCTTTCAAAAATAACCTGCTGGCAATTCCCGGTGTTTCATCCGTTTCTATTGGTTACGGTTTTCCGGGAGACGCAGTCGCCGGGGATGAAGTTATCGTGCCCCGAAATGGCAAACAAATCACGCAGTCTGCTACGCAACTCACTGTTGACTATGATTACATAAAAACCCTCGGCCTGAGGCTGATTGCGGGCAGAGATTTTTCAAAAACAATGAGCACCGATAAAGATCATGCCTGGATCATTAATGAAACCGCCGTTGATCGACTGGGCTTTGGAACGGCGGAACAGGCGCTGGGAAAAGATCTGGCATGGCCGGTCTGGGGAGCCCCGAAACCTGACAGTTTGAAAACAGGAAAGATAATAGGAGTGGTGAAAGATTTTAATTACAAAAGTTTATACGACAAAGTTGAACCGACGGTGATACAAATTTTCCCGGGTGCTGCCTGGAAGGTTGCTGTAAAAGTGAAGCCGGAAAAGATCACCAAAACGATTGCCCAAGTGACTAACGCATGGAATAAATTCACGCCTGAATATCCGATCGAATATAAATTTTTGGATGAAAATTTTGAGCAGATGTATATTGCTGAAGACCATTTAAAATCCCTGCTGTGGATATTCACTGCTGTTGCCATATTTGTTGGCTGTCTGGGTTTGTTTGGTCTTGCATCATATAGCGCGGAACAACGCAGAAAAGAAGTTGGCATCAGAAAGGTGCTGGGTGCAACCACACAAAGTATTGTATTGCTTCTGTCAACAGATTTTTTAAAGCTTGTTATCATTGCCCTGCTTGTTGCCTCCCCTGCCGGGTGGTATTGTATGAATAAGTGGTTGCAGGATTTTGCCTATCGCATCAACATCAGCGGGTGGGTGTTTGCCATGGCCGCAATCGTTGTGATCAGCATCGCGCTGGTAACGGTCAGCTTCCAGTCCATTAAAGCGGCAATCGCCAAACCGGTGAAAAGCCTGAGAACCGAATGAAATGTTTGGCAGTCGTGAGTATTGACTTTAAGCCAGGGTATATTTCATGGTAACCGGGTTTATTCTTACCCAGTTATCGTTTTAAACAAACAAGATTCTCGAAAACAATATAATAAGTTTTATTATGCTAAAAAATTATTTCAAAACAGCGTGGAGAAGCCTCTGGAGAAATAAAGGCTATAGTTTCCTGAACATTTTTGGATTAGCAATTGGTATCGCCTGTGCAGGACTGATTTTTTTATGGGCAGAAGATGAATTGAATTGGGATAGCACGAATGTGAATAAAGGCAGCCTCTATGCCATTCGTGAAAACGCAACCTATGCCGGCAATGTGTTCACCAACTGGTCTACACCGCGACCAATGGCCGCCGCGCTCAAAGCAGAAATTCCGGGACTGGTGAATATTTGCCGTGTGTCTGATGAATCTCAAGACCTGTTGTTCAACGTGGGTAACAAATCGATGTATGCATCAGGCAAATACGCAGACAGTCCGCTATTCAGCATGTTTACGCTGCCTTTCCTGCAAGGCAGTGCAGCTACTGCTTTTAAAGATTTGCACTCCGTGGTCATTACGCAATCAACTGCAAAAAAATTTTTTGGTGATGATGGAAATGCTGTTGGCAAAACGGTTCGCGTCAATAATAAACAGAATTATGTGGTAACAGGCGTCCTGAAAAATCTGCCTGAAAATTCCACTTTGCAATTTGAATGGCTTATCCCCTATGAAATGAATCTTATTGAAAATAACGCTTACGCAAACGGAGATGCTGGTGACTGGGGAAGTTATGGACCATTCACATTTGTTCAACTGCATCCTTCTGCAGATGCTGCAACCATCAATAAAAAATTGTACAACTACATTCATTCAAAAAACGCAAGCCAAACGACACATGCATTTTTATTTCCGATGAGAGACTGGCATTTGTATGATCAATTTGTGAATGGTAAACAAACCGGCGGAGGACAAATAGAACAGGTTCGCATGTTATCGCTTATCGCATGGATCATCCTTTTGATTGCATGCATTAATTTTATGAACCTGGCGACTGCACGCAGTGAGAAAAGAGCAAAAGAAGTTGGTGTGCGTAAAGTATTGGGTTCCGGTAAAAAAAGATTGGTGCAGCAGTTTTTGGGAGAGGCTTTGATGATGTCTTTGCTCGCTGCGTTTCTTGCTGTGGTTATAATCCGCATTTCGCTTCCCGCTTTCAATATGCTGATGCAAAAAAAACTTGCAATAGAGCCGGGCAACCCTGCCCATATTATTTTTCTATTTCTGATCACCCTCACTTGCGGATTCGTTGCAGGAAGTTATCCTTCCCTTTACTTATCATCTTTTAATCCCATTGCAGTCTTAAAAGGATCCAAATTGAAAACCGGGAACGCTGCATTGATAAGAAAGGGTCTGGTAGTTGTGCAGTTTGCCGTTTCCGTCATTTTTATCATCAGCACGGTTGTCGTGTATCTTCAGATCCAACACATTAAAAACAGAGACCTGGGTTTCAATAAAAACAACCTGATCGAAATAAATCCCCAGCACGGTATTGCAAAAATTTTCCCCCTGCTAAAACAAAATTTATTGCATACCGGGTTAATCGAAAACGCTGCTGTGGCTGATCATCCAACATTATATGGCGGAAACACCGACGACGGTTTTAAATGGAAAGGAAGGCCAGAAAACAGCCGGACGTCCATTGCCCACAGAAATGTGACACCGGAATATATTTCCACATCAGGAATGCAGCTTATTGAAGGAAGAGATTTCACCAATGATACGGCGGCAGAAAAATCACATGTTATCATTAACCAGTCTTTGGCAAAATTGATGGGGAAAGAAAGTGCCGTCGGAAAAATCATCCAGTCTCCACGCGGTAACCAGGATGGGGTCTACACAAACATGACCGTAATTGGTGTGGTGAAAGACTTTGTTTATGGAAATATTTATGATGGAAGCGCAAGCCCGGTGATCATTTTCTGCCAACCGGGCGAATACGAAAACGTCGTCTATGCAAGAATAAAACCCAATAGCAATATTGAACAGGTACTGGCAAAAATTGCTGAGGTAATGAAAAAAGATGATCCTGGTTTTCCCTTCCAGTATAAATTTGTTGATGACCAGTTTAATGCGATGTATCAAAATGAAGCGCTCACCAGCCAGGTTTCGACAGTCTTCGCAATGCTGGCAATTGTCATATCCTGTCTTGGCTTATTTGGTTTAGCTTCCTATA
The DNA here is from genome assembly GCA_035308805.1 of Puia sp. Taxonomy (GTDB): domain Bacteria; phylum Bacteroidota; class Bacteroidia; order Chitinophagales; family Chitinophagaceae; genus Puia. Next base: position 3,221 of record DATGFZ010000160.1, read on the forward strand.
CTGCCGAGCGAAGGATAAAAGAAATAGGCATACGAAAAGTATTGGGAGCGAGTGTGGCAGGCATTACAGGCTTGTTATCGAAAGATTTTTTGCAATTGGTTGCGCTGGCATGCCTTGTTGCATTTCCGCTTTCCTGGTGGATGATGCATAACTGGTTGCAGCATTATGATTACAGGATTGACATGAGCTGGTGGATATTTTTAGCAGCTGGTTTAACGTCGTTATTGATTGCATCCATCACAATCAGTTTTCAATCCATCCGGGCAGCAATGGCAAACCCTGCGAAAAGTTTGAGGACGGAATGATTTATTTTGACTGGCGATTTTGGTCAGTTTTATCGCTCTTTGCGTCATAAAAAAAGAAATCGTTGAAAATAAATTCAAATCAAATTGCAGGGTCAAAGCCGGGAAAACACAAAGAAATTAAGGAGTCATGGATCGGCTGCTCTCCACACCCGCGCCAGCATAAAAATTTTTAGCAAATCAAGCACGGAGCTCCCCGGTGCCGGAATCCCCTATCTAAAAAAAAATGTTGAAAATGTTATTTTCGATGAAACCTTTCCCGGCATAAGGTTTATCAAATCGTCTTCTTTTAAGTGGTCCCGATTATTTTTTATCTCTCGGGGAATACTCCACTTAGCATGGATAAGAGGTTATTTGAGATTGAAAGGCCAGGAATTGTTTTGACAGGTCATTGGGTGAAAATGACCTGGGTAATGCGTTTCGTGGTTTAGAAAATGGCGTATCGAATGACCTGGGTGATTGGCAGATTATGATCGATATTTGTATGGTAAATTATCCCATGCAGCGATCAATTGGGACCACCAGCTGTTGATCAGGTCACAACTGCCAGATAAAAAACCCAATAACATTTTATATCATAAGGCAATCCACGATATTCCTTATCGGCGCACTGATAATCTCTTTGAGCGGCGCAGCACAATTAAAAAGTATTACAGGCACCGTGATGGATTCGCTCACCCATATTCCTTTACCAGGCGTTACGATCTGCACAAAAAACACGTCCCGGTGTGTGTTAACGGATAATAATGGAAAATTCACGATCGTCGTGAAAGAATCGGTAAAAAAAATAACATTCTCTGCGGCAGGATATCACACTACATTCCTATCGCTTGCCGATAGCCTGGAGCAGCGGACGGTCATGCTGATGTCAAAGTCTTACACTACCCTGGAAGAAGTGACGGTTAATGGAAGAAAAAAGAAATACAGAAACAGGAATAACCCCGCTGTTGAGCTTATTCGCCTGGTAATCGCAAACAAGCCAAAAAACGGACCCCGGGCTTATCCATACGCTTCTTACCAGCAATATGAGAAAATAAGGATGTCAGTCATCAGACCACCAGGCATTATAACGAGAAGCTGGCCCATAAAAAAATTTCAATTCTTTTTTAAAAATATTGACTCTACTACCATTCCGGGAAAAACGCTTAACCCGGTATACCTCGAAGAAACCCTCTCCCGACATTATTACCAAAGGCAGCCGGAAAAGAAAAAACAGACAATACTGGGAAGGAAGAGTGTGGATTATGGAGAATTTGTTGACATGAAAGGAATCCACCAGGCGTTAAACCGAATGTATGAAGACATCAATATCTATGATAACCGGATTTCAGCATTCACCATGGAGTTCCTAAGCCCGATAGCAGACCTTGCTCCGGCATTCTATATGTATTTTATTGAGGACACCATCATGGAAAATAATGTGAGACTCGTTAAGCTGCACTTCACCCCCAGAAACCCCGAGGACCTCCTCTTTCAGGGATCGCTTTTTATCACCCTGGATGGGAATTATGCCGTCCGCAAAGTGGAAATGGGCGTGAGCAAACACACCAACATTAACTGGGTCCGCAATTTCAAAGTGACCCAGGAATTTGAAAAGGGTCCCGGCCCGCGCTATCACCTGGCCACTTCAGAGGTGGTTGCATTTTTCAGTCCCTTTGACAAATCCTACGGAATTCATGGAAAGCGAACGGTATTCATCTCTCAGTTGACAGATACGGCGATTGCCGCCTTTGTTTTTAAGGGCGCGGAGGTCGACAGCCTGCCTGAAGTTTCCGATCAACCATCTTCATTCTGGAATAGCGACCGCCCGGAACCGCTGAGCCTGACGGAAGCAAAAACATATTCAAACGCGGATAGTCTCCTCAGGATGGATTCATACAGAAACTTTATGGATTGGCTCACTTTTTTAGCCATTGGATACAAATCGGCCGGCAAGTTTGACATTGGTCCTTTTGGCAGCTTTTATTCCTTCAACCCGGTGGAGGGACAGCGCTTGCGCTTTGGAGGAAGAACGAATGCTAAACTGAATAAAAGTTTTTATATGGAATCTTTTCTCGCCTATGGATTTAAAGATGAACAGTGGAAATATAGCCTGAGCGGAACCTATTCGATCAATCACCAGTCCATTTATAAATATCCTTTCCATTATGTTCAGGCAAGCTATAGCAGGGATACCAGGAATCCCGGACAAGAGAACCTATTCGCACAGGGCAACGCATTCTTGTCGTCTTTCGGGCGGGGATATAATTCAAAGTGGCTTTACAATGATATTTTCCGGCTGTCGTATGTCCGGGAATCTGAAAATCACCTGAGCTACATATTTGGAATGAAATACTGGAAACAAGAACCGGCAGCTCCCCTTTATTATGTGTATGAGCGCTCTCCCGCCATGTTCGATACAGCCCGTGCAATCACGGTAGCTGAGCTTTCTGCCACCTTACGATGGGCTCCTCATGAACAATTTATTGAAAACAAAACGAGCCGGGTGGATATCATCAATAAATACCCAATTTTCACTTTACAGTATGTCAGGGGCATAAAAGGATTCTTAGGAGGTGGGTACAGTTATGATGCCTTTCATCTTAAAATATACAAACGATTTTATGTAACACCGCTCGGGTTTACCGATATCACCATGGATGCAGGCTATTTAGCAGGAACACTCCCTTTCCCCCTGCTCACCATTCCTCAGGCTAACCTGTCTTATTTTTACAGTTACTTTGCCTATAACCTCATGAATACAGAAGAATTCGTGTATGATCACTATGCTGGTGTGAATATTGAACACTATTTTAATGGATTCTTCTTTAATAAAATCCCACTTTTTAAAAAATTGAGATTAAGAGAGGTTGTTGCGGGGAAAATACTTTATGGCGGATTACGTGATCCGAACAACCCGGATAAAAATCCGGATCAGATGAAATTCCCCCTGATAAACGATGTATTGTCAACCTATCCCCTGAATCACATTCCTTATCTGGAAGCAAGCATCGGCATTTACAATATATTTTCTATTATCCGGGTAGACCTGGTTAAAAGGTTTACTTATCTTGACCATCCCGACATATCAGTATTAGGGCTTCGGTTTAGCAGTAATTTTAATTTTTGATGCACGCTGCTTTAGTGCACATTGGCCAATTCTTCGGCATCATGTGATGATAGAAATACCCTCCTGGTGATGGCGCCACCTTTGGCGAAGACTATTCGCTGCTGAGCCCGGCATTTTCCGGAGGTCAATCTCCTTGGTCCGCTTGTTAGGTTGATAAAGACCGGTCCAAATAAGAAGTTGCCGCCGAAGTTTTGTTTGAAAATTGATAAAATAAGTGATTCTCTATAATGAGGAAAGTTCCGGTTAAAATTCCTGATTTCTATTCGGTCTTGTTTTAGGGAACCCAATCAACTCTAAAAGATTTCCACTCAGTCTTTATGAATGAGGTTGCAAGATAATCCGAAAATTACATGGTAAATGCGGTAAATTTGGTTAGCTATGTTTACACCAGACGGAGACACATATTATATAGTTTTATTTGTTCTTGTTTTATCCGTCATCTGCGTGGGTGCTTTAATGATACTGTTTCTTTATTCCCTCTTTTTTAAAAAGAAGAGCAATGAACCGCTTCCTGTAGAAGAAGCAAATGTTCCCTACGAAAATGATGAATTGATGATTGATTAATTTATTATCAAGAAAAATCAAAGAAAAGCAAACCAAAAAACCAGGATACAAAACTTGCCTCCAACCGCGGGGTTTGAAGATGTGATAAAACTGTACGTTACTTCGATGCCTGATTCCCGATCCAAAAAAATAAAGAAAAAAAAATGAAAAAAAATAAGGTTTGGTTTATAACGGGCGCAGGTAGCGGAATAGGTTTGGAGATTTCTAAAGCTGCACTTGCAGCAGGTTTTAGTGTGGTTGCCACAGGACGGAATTCGGAAAAAGTTTCTGCCGCTATTGGCCTAACATCCGATAATTTACTGGTTGTAAAAATGGATGTCACCAATTCAAAAGAAATTGAGTCGGCTGTAAGATCAGCTCTTGAAAAATTTATAACAATTGATGTACTGGTAAACAATGCCGGAAATTTCTATGCAGGTTTTTTCGAAGAACTAAGCACACGACAAATGGAACTTCAGTTTGCCACAAGTTTATTTGGCGCAATGAATGTTGCAAGAACCGTGCTTCCTGCGATGAGAAAAAATCGTTCAGGACATATTATTTCCATTTCATCAACTGCCGGACTTGTAGGCTATGAATATTGTTCTGCTTATTCTGCATCTAAATTTGGTCTGGAAGGTTGGATGGATTGCTTAGCCGCTGAAGTTTCACCTTTTGGCATCTGCACAACTATTGTAGAGCCGGGGTTTTTCAGAACAGGATTATTGACACCCACTTCAACCATTTGGGCAGAAAACAAAATAGAAGATTACTCCGCCAAGAATGCAGAGCTTAGACCATTTTGGAAAAGCATGGACGGAAAGCAAGGTGGTGACCCTGCAAAATTAGCGTCAGCATTAATTAAGATTTCAGGCGAAAGTGATCCACCTAAACGCTGGTTAGCTGGTGCAGATGCGATTGCAACAGCAGAACAAAAAATAATTGATTTTCAAAAACAAATCAATGCTTATCGGGATTTATCGTCTTCATTAGATTACGAATAAAAATCAGCGGAGAAATGTATTGACCAGTTGCCCTGAAAAAAGGGAAATTTGGATTATTCATCAATTTTACCATTCATCGCCTACTTCACTTTCCAGCATGGAACCCATTTGCATTGTTTTCGAAATTTCTGAGGTCCCTCCGTCAATCAGATCATTAAAACCATTTATTAATTCATCCGCGATATCGCCTGCTTTTGCGGAGATTTTTCTACGTGTTTTCGTGCCTTTATCAGGTGCAAATAATATTCCCAGTATCAATCCTGCGGCAGCTCCAATAAATAATCCCGTCACTAATCTGGATGACCTCATAATTTATATGCTTTGATCTAGCAGATACCAAAAGCCTGCCAAAAATATATTGATTTTTTTTGCAGCCGATGAATATGACCTGACTTCTCCTGTTGAATTAACTCACCTGAAATGATTGTCAACTCACATGAGCAATACCGAAGGCACCCGCATTGAATAAATCAATATGCAGCTTGCATCCTGCAGTGGTTGTGGATGAAGTACGAACTGTTCCGGTGAACCTATAAGCTGTGGTAATATCCCGATCCATACCACCCTCTAAAAACTGATATGCCGGACAGCAGGTGGAAGCTTATAGCCTCCGGTTATAATTTTATTTAATATTTTTCATTACATACAGATAATTTGAGTTTTAGCTCAAATATGCTGTAATTGCCTTTTGATTTATTTGATGCGTGAAAACCGGGAAATATACAGTTCCGGTCAAGATCAGCAATGGATTCATTTAATTTCAAGTTCCTCTCCAGTAAAACAGTAAAAGAAATTCTGCAATTGATGAATGTATAAAAGAGCATGGTAATTAATTTTTATTCCATGCTTCATCAAAAACCAACCTTCTTTTTCCTGAATAACATAAATTGGAGAAAGTTTGAAATGAACATAAGATGTTTCAAAAGAGAATCCGAATTTGATAAGCCATTCTCCGGCAATAGTGACCGGAAAAACATCTAACGCAGCATCTTGAATTTTAAAAAGATCATCCAAGGTAATTTTTAGCAGATTCTTTTTGCCTTTATTAAATGTTTTTACATAATTGCCAGGACGAAGATCAGTGTATACGACCATAACAAGCCATGTTGGTTAACGATTATTTTTTCCTGCTTCAGGTTGAATCGAATTTTGTATTGTTTTAATTTGAAGTTAATCAATATCAACTTAATTCGAAACAAAAGCGGGATTGAGAATTAGTAACGCTGGAGTAACAGCCGCTATTTCAGCTGAACTTAGCCAAAAATACCATCCGTGAATAACATTGGATATCGTAAGGAGAAGGTACTCCTTTTCAATATTCGAAGTCGCCGTTGATGTTATGAAGACCTGTGTATTCGAATACATAAGAACCTGGTTTCATTAACACAGAAATTTTTCTTATCTTTGGGGTTCTTTATGGTTTTACTTTCCCTGTTTGTGGTTTTCCCCAAATACGTGTTGTGCTAACCTAAGGCGGATAAAGTATCAAGCAGATCTTGATAGCCTTATCAAAGATCACCGCTAAAAATTATTAACATTGTCATTTAACAATTTGCCGCTTATTGAGCCAATTCAGGCGGCATTACGCAAAGAGGGATATACAACCCCTACCTCCATTCAACAACAGGCTATCCCCCACATCCTGGAAGGAAAAGACCTGTTGGGCTGCGCGCAGACAGGCACCGGGAAGACCGGCGCGTTTACCCTGCCCTTATTGCAACTTATGTTCCAGCGATTCGACAGGCAGCAGCCAAGGCGGGTCATTCAAACACTGATCCTGACCCCTACCCGTGAGCTGGCGATCCAGATCGGCGAAAGTATCGGTGCGTACGGATGTTATCTTCCGCTCAAACACCACGTTGTCTTCGGCGGCGTGCCACAGTCTACCCAGGTAAAAGCCATACGCGAAGGGGTTGATATACTGGTAGCTACTCCCGGGCGATTGCTGGATCTGATGCAGCAGCACATCGTCCAGTTGAACCATATTCAATATTTTGTGCTGGATGAAGCAGACCGCATGCTCGATATGGGCTTTGTCCGGGACGTACAGCGCATCATTACCAAGCTGCCCGTTAAAAAGCAGACCTTATTTTTCAGCGCCACCATGCCTGCAGAGATCAGGCAGCTTGCCAATGCGTTATTGCATGACCCGGTAAAAGTGGAAGTTACACCGGTGGCTTCGACCGTGGACCTCATCGGGCAAATAGTGTATTATGTCAACAAGACAGATAAATTCAGTTTGCTCGTCCATCTGCTAAAAGACCAAAGCATTCAAAATATGCTTTTGTTTGTTCAAATGAAACATCATGCCGACAAGCTGGTCAGACAGCTGATCAAAGCCGGCATTCACTGCGAAGCCATTCACGGGGATAAGTTGCAGCGGGCAAGGCAAAGGGCTCTGGAGAATTTTAAAGCCGGCAAAACACGCGTGCTGGTGGCAACCGATATTGCTGCCCGGGGTATCGATATAGAAGAGCTTACCCATGTCCTGAACTACGACCTTCCGAACGTGCCGGAAACTTATGTGCACCGCATCGGCAGAACGGGAAGAGCGGGAGCCACAGGTGTCGCCATTTCATTCTGCGACTGGACGGAGAAAAGCTTTTTGACTGATATTCAAAAACTGATTAAAAAGACCATCACTGTCGAAAAAGGGCACCCGTTCGACAACCCCATGATGCATACGGACTCAGTAAACCTGACCACGACATCTTCTTTTTCAAACATGCGCAGGGGTGGCAAAAAAAGCGGGCGAAGAATGTCGAGGTTCTAGTGCATTTGACGGTAAAAAAAAGTAATATTTGGGTTCATAGAGGCCGTTTCTCAATAAAAATCATGCAAGGGACCGCCCGCCAATAGACCATCTTCGGTTGTGCATCTCCGCTATATTTTGGCGAGAAAATTTTGGAATTACCTGAGTAATGCCGAATTATTATGATCGCACGACAATTAATAAAATACGAGTCACCGGGTAACCATTTAATATACCAGCGCGTCCTGCTTAAAAAGTATATCATGGATATAAATTTTATTCTTTGCATGGATGATGCTGTCTATTCTGCATGCTCTCGGTATGGCTCAGTTCAATGAAAAATTATCTGGGAAAGTCACCCTTTCGGTGAATACCAATATTGAGACTTATTTCAACGGAGCGAAACTTACGGTTGACTGGATAATGAAGACCCGGTAACTTAAATCATTCTGTTTTTAAACTCCTCACCGGATTGGCAAAGGCTGCTTTAATTGCATGAAAACTTACTGTTATCAGCGCGATCACGATCGCAATCATTCCCGCACTGATAAATGTCCACCAGCTAATTGTTGTGCGATAAGCAAAATCCTGCAGCCATCGGTTCATTCCATACCATGCAATTGGCGAAGCCAAAAACAATGCAATAATGACAAGCAGTAAGAATTGCCTGGAAAGTAACCTGAATAAAGATGCCGTGCCGGCACCGAGCACTTTTCTGATGCCAATCTCCCGCATGCGTTGCTCGGTGGTGAACATGGAAAGCCCCAACAGACCAATACTGCAGATGAAAATGGCAAGCGATGCGAAATAGACTGAAAGTTTTTCTATTATATTTTCACTGGTATATAATTTTTGAAATTCCTCATCAGCAAATGTGTAAGAGAGCGGAAAATCCGGGTTCAATTGTTTTGAAATAAATTCGAGTTGTTTGATCACTTTTTTTGTTTCGCCTGCTCTTGACCTAACGAGCATTTGTCCATAAGATTCGTTTTCACCCAAACGCAGAATCAAGGGTTTGATCGACTCATGCAACGAATTAAAATGAAAATCTTTCAGCACGCCAATGATGGTTCCTTTTTTTTGCCAGAATGTAATCGGCTTGCCCACCGGATCTTTATAACCAATTTGCCTGACGGCAGCTTCATTCAATATATATCCCGCAGAATCTGTCGCGAAATTTTTTGAGAAATCTCTTCCTTCAACAAATTGCAGTTTCATTGTTTTTGTAAAACCGTAACCGACAGAGGCCACTTCAAATTTCAATGAAGTATTCGGATCTTTTCCGATCCAATCCACTCCGAAGGTTTCTGAATTCAGGTCCGTTGGCGCATCGCTTATTCTGGTAACATTTTCAACACCTTCGGTTTTACTTACTTCGTCTTTTAAAGTCTCATATTTTTTTATCAGGTCACCGTCGAGTGAAACATACATGAGATTGTCGCGGTCATATCCTAAATTCCTGGCTTGAATAAAATGAATTTGCCTGGATACGATCATGGTTGCAATGATCAAGGTAACAGAAAGTACAAATTGAAAAATAACCAATCCCTTTCGAAGAAATATCGCACTGCTGCTAAATCTCGGAGCGCCTTTCAAAACACGTGTAACATTAAATGAAGATAAAAAAAGCGCAGGGTAGCTGCCTGCAATAAAACCGGTGGCCAATGTAAGCGCTACCAAAATTAACCAGAATGAGAAGTCACTATAGGGAAAAACAATTTGTTTTGATGTTAACTGATTGAACAAAGGCATTACCAGTACACTGAACAGGATAGCAAGAACCACTGCAATGAAAGTTAGCCATATCGATTCGCCGATAAATTGTCTTATCAATGCAGATCGGACGGCGCCGGCAACTTTTCGAATGCCAATTTCCTTCGCACGCTTAACAGAATGTGCGGTTGTCAGATTCATAAAGTTGATGCACGCTATCAGCAAAACAAAAATGGCAATGATGCTAAACAATTTTAGATATTCAATTCGCCCGCCATCTATTTTCCCATTTTTGAATTTATTATACAAATACATATCGCCGAAATGTTGCATGCCAAGCTCTATTTTATACGAATCACTGCTCCCGATATATTTATCCATGAAGTGGGTCAGCTTTTGCTGAACATGTGCGGCATTTGCAGAAGCGTTCAGCATAATATATGTACTCGGTCCATAATTACCCCATTCCTTTGCCCATGGATTTTCTTCTAAATATGCAGTCCAATTAATAAGACAGTCAAATCCATCTGACGTGTTTTCGGGCAGATCTTTAAAAATGGCGGTTACCGTGAAATTCATTTTATTTTCATACCGTATTGCTCTACCGATCGCATTTTTTGCATCGCCGAAAAGATCATTGGCCATCTTTTGCGAAATGGCTATGCTTTCCGGGGACCTCAATGCAGTTTCAGTACTGCCCTGTACCAAGGGATAGCTGAACATTTTAAAAAAATCCGCTCCCGCAAATGCAGCATTTTCTTTTATGATTTTTTTTCCTGCTTCAAAGGTGTAAATGCGTTTTTCCCGGAACCCTGAGGCATATTGAATTTCAGGAATGGATTTTTTTAGTTCATCCGGCAGTGAGCCTGATGTATATCTTACCGCTTCAACATCCTTATTAAAAAATTGCCTGTAATAGACATCATACAGATCGGAAGCGTTTACATGGAAAGTGTCAACGCTTTTTTCATCATTTATCCAAAGCAGGATGAGCAGGCTACAGGCCATACCCAATGCTAAACCAAGAATATTGATAAAAGAAAATGTTTTATTCCTGATTAAATTTCTCCACGCAGTTTTGAAAT
>DATGFZ010000161.1:0-9540 GCA_035308805.1 Puia sp.
AGACTCGCCGCCACCGAAAAGATTGAACCTTTTTTAAGCAATGACCAATTAACGGTAAAAGAAAAAGAAATTGTTTCCCTGACAGTTTACCGCAGAACGGACATCGGCTATGTCGTGATCATCAATAATCGCCACACCGGCGTTCTTCACCATAATGAAATTTACCGCGACATAGAGACCGGCGACAAGTTTGAAGGCTTTATCAAAAAAATATTACCCGAGAATAAAATTGACGTAGCTGCCGGAAAACCAGGCTACCAAAGAGTTGAAGATGAAACCGGAAAATTAATTCGTTTATTAAAAGAGAACAATGGCTATTTGCCTTACCACGATAAATCTTCCCCGGAAGAAATTTATTCTTTTTTTGGAATGAGCAAGAAAACCTTTAAGATGACGACGGGTAATTTATACAAGCAGCGGAAATTGATTTTTACAGAGGGTGGAATTAAACTGGCTGAGGGATAGCTTTTTTTGCGCGCCTGTGCGGGGAAGAGGAAGACATCGCAGGCAATGACCTGTTTTGACAACAGGCAGGTAAAAATCAGAGGTCTTTTTTCATCAAAATATCCGTTTGCGCATCATCACCAAGCATAAATATATGATCACCGAACATTTCAAATCCAAACCGTTTGTAAAATGATATGGCTTTGATATTATGCTCCCAGACGCCCAGCCAGATCAATTTTTTATTTCTTTCTCGGGCCAGGTCAATACATTTTTGCATTAACAGGGTTCCGATGCCTTTGGAGGTGATTTTACTGTCAACATAAATCCTGGATATCTCCATGGAGTCCCTGTTGCCCAAGCCAGGCGGATTGTCGCTTTCCAGCAGGCGTACATAACCGGTCAATTCATTGTCCTGATAAGCGAGCAAAAAAATATTCCCTGCCTCAGTGACCTGCGCCTTTAATTTTTCCCTGCTGAAATCATGGAAAATGAATTTGTCCATGTTCTCTTTTGTATTGAAAGGACCAAAGGCATCACAGAAAGTGCGATGACTGAATTCGGCAATGAGTTCAGCATGATCAGGACCTGCCATGCGGATGTTTACTGAAGACAAGATGTTATTTTTTCTAAGGTGTTCCATTTCTCGATGGGAAAATCAGCTTGCTGCCGCCCTGAACCCCGAGAGCGTTTGCCTTTCTGGCTCATTTTCTCAGGTTTTCAATGACCATCGCGCTTGCTCCCCCGCCCCCATTACAAATTCCCGCTGCACCGTACGTTGCATTATTTTGCTGTAGGATATGCATCAGCGTTACCATGATGCGCGCTCCGCTGCAACCCAGCGGATGCCCCATCGAGACTGCACCACCGTGAACGTTTACGGTCGACGGATCAAGTTTCATTCGTTTTGTATTTTCAATCCCAACGACGGCGAATGCTTCGTTGAGTTCCCAATAATCTATATCGCTCATCTGCAAACCTGCTTTGGCGACCGCTTTGGGCACGGCAAGCGACGGCGTGGTCGTGAACCATTCCGGCGCCTGCTCCGCATCCGCATATGCCATGATCCTTGCCAGTGGTTTCAACGCCAGTTCATCGGCCTTTTCTTTGCTCATTAATACCAATGCGGCTGCGCCATCATTCATGGTGCTGGCGTTTGCAGCCGTTACGCTTCCATCCTTGATAAATGCAGATTTTAATTCCGGGATTTTATCAAACTTAACTGCAAAAGGCTCTTCATCTTTTGCAAATAAAACAGGGTCACCTTTTCGCTGCGGAATTGCTATTGATACAATTTCATCTTTAAATTTCCCTTCGTTCCAGGCAGCCTGGGAACGCTTGTAACTTTCGATGGCAAAAGCATCCTGTTGGCCGCGGCTTATCCCGCATTCTTTTGCGCATAGTTCTGCAGCGTTACCCATCGCCTTATTATCATACGCATCAGTCAGTCCGTCTTTAGCCAGGCCATCCACCAAATTCACATCCCCGTATTTATTTCCCCAGCGAAGCTTAGGAGAATAATACGGTACATTGCTCATGCTTTCCATACCGCCGGCAACAACTATATCTGCATCGCCCAATAAGATACTCTGTGAGGCCTGGGAGATGGCTTTCATTCCGCTTGCGCAAACCTTATTGATTGTTGTACAGGCGACGGCGTTTGGCAGTCCCGCAAATTTAGCGGCTTGCCGGGCAGGCGCCTGACCAAGATTTGCCTGTAGCACGCAACCCATCAGGACATCCTGGACCTGCCCGGGGGAAATGCCTGCCCTTTCAACTGCCGCCCTGATGGCCATGGCGCCAAGTTGCGTTGCGGAAAAATCTTTTAACGCCCCGCCAAAACTGCCGATTGGGGTGCGTACTGCGGAGATGATGTATACTTCACGTGAATTCATATTGCCGGTCATAAGTAAAAAATAAAAAAGCAAAAATACGATTATTGGGGAAGAGGTGGTGCCCGTCGAAAACATTACCGCTCTTTGACTGACCAGGCAGGTGCTGATGGGCTTTAGCAGCCCTGTTGTCCGCCGGAAGCAAGGCGCAGGCTGTTATTTAACTTGCCCGGGCGGGGAGCAAAAAAAATCCTGTACCTTGTTTCTGCCAACAAATCATGCCGATGAAGAAAATTTTTACCTATATTTTTTTTCTTTCTGTTGGCTATGATTTTTCAGGCTGCAGATTTGTTGATCAGCGGGGAATAAATAAAATATGGATGTACGGCGATGAGATGTCCGGGGCAGATTTCGATTCGTGCAAATTAACGCCGGTAAGTTTTCTTTCGCTCCATCCTGACGGCACTTACACAAAAGATTTCGGAAGTTTTGAATACGGAAGATGGGCAACGGATAACAGGAAAATTGTTTTAAGAGATCAAAAAAATGAGATCAGGGTATATGGAATAAAATACAGTTGGCCCGACTCGCTGAAATTAATTGCCCGTGATGGTTTTGTCGCAGGATTTGAACCGCAGCCTTTTTCTTTTTCATCAGCTGCCGAAGACCCCTTTTCACTTCCCAATAACAGGTGGCGACTGCCTGCCACCCACAAAGAGAGCACTAAGGAATTATCCATGCGGCTTGCCAATCATTGTCATTTTTGGGAAATGTATTTTACCTGGGCGCTGCATGATCAAATAGATTATCTGGACGTGAGGAGTACGCCGACCTTGCTGAAAGTGTACGGCAATGGCCTGGTGTTAAAATATTTTAATGACCTGCCAAAGCAATGGATCGCTTATTTTTTTGATGAAGAGGATTGCCGGAAAGCAAACGACATGATGCAAAATATTTTTGTGCAGCACAAGATCAAAATGGAGAAGGCGGCAAACAAATACAAAATGTTCATCTCCCTGTTTGTGCAACTGCAGAAATTGTTGGAGTAAATGGCTATACCATTTTTGCCAGCGTCGCATGGTTCTCCCATTTTATCCTGATCACTCCCCTGCCATTGGCAAAAAACATGTCAGGATAAGCAGGTAAGAAGGGAAGGAATCAGCGGCCAGGTAAAAACCGCGTCATAACAATCCCAGCTCCATTTTTAATTTCTTCGGAAGCCCGGCAGTAACCAGGTCGTAGGACATCCTGATAAAATATCTCCATTCCCCTGTATTCAACGCTGATGGTTTTTGTACCAGCACCCATTTATTTCTCGCTAAATAGGGAGCCGGAATGATTCCCGGACGCTCACACAACATGTTAAAATCTTCTTCCGCACATTTGAAGCAAACCGAAACCTCCGCCGCTGTGCCCGCCACGCAAAACATTTTCTTGCCAACACAAAAGCAGAGGTCAGTCCCCCATTTTATATCCTCGGTAACTTGTGGTAAGGACAAACAAAAACTCCTGAGCGTTTCATTGTTCATTGGCGGTAATTTTTATTTTAAATTTACAATCAAATATGGTGAATACACAACTAGTGAGACAAATGGCATTATCCTTCCCCGAAACGGATGAGCATCCTCATTTTGAGCGCCAGGCCTTTCGTGTAAAAAAGAAAATATTTGCAACGCTACTGGAGAAAAACCAAACCCTGAATGTAAAACTTTCCCGGATCGATCAATCCGTTTTTTGCGCGTTCGATCCGGCAGTCATTTATCCTGTTCCCGGCAAATGGGGATTGAACGGGATGACGACCATTGAATTAAAGAAAATTAAAAAAAGCATGCTGAAAGATGCGCTGACTTGCGCTTATTGCCGTATTGCTCCACCGGAATTTGCGCAAAAATACCTGCGCTGACCGATTTTCTCCCTGATCTATCATTTGCTTTTTTTTATTTCAAGCCTGTAGCGGAGCACAATGTCATTGTTGTACATGAGGTGTACCCATTTTATATTTTCGGAGGTTACGATAAAATGATAGCGTGAAATTTTGTCTGTCGTTGTAGGTTGCAAAAAAATTACTGATGAATAGGTTAACAGCATATTTGAATCAATGGAAGCCGTATCTGCAATTTTTAACCTGTCAGTTTCAGGATCTGTTGTCTTTAGCCCAAACCTGAGGGTATCTCCAAGATAAGTATGTATCACGCCGTATTGCGGCGCATAGGATGTAATATTGTATTTGTTAAAGGACCTCTGTTTGAATGGCGAGTGATAAAACTCTTCCGGGACGGGAGGGTCAGTAAGTAAAGTCCACTGGAGGTCATCGGGAAAATGATCTTTAATGAATAATTCCGGAGGGGTGAAAAAATAATAATCATCAAAGTATTTCACAAATTCATCGCTGGTATACGTGAAATAACCGCTTGCCCAGGTTACATCCAGCAAATGCCAGGCGCTGTCAACGTACACGGCGTTCCAATAATGATTGGAAGAGAATCTTGTATTGAAATGATTGATCTCGCTGCGCGCATAACCCGTTATCAGCACAGACTGAATTCCCGCATAATCACACAATGTCTTAAAAAGCCGTGCATATCCTTCGCATACCGCAGCCTGATTTCTTATTACGGTCTCGGCGACATATTCGTTGGCTGAATTAGCCGTAACCGAATCTATTGGCTTTAGCCGGCTTTGTTTGGATACCGGGTTTTTAATGACGGTTTTTTTTGTTTTGTAAACGATATGCTCAGCGACCCAGCTGAAGATTGCACGCACTTTTTGCACGCCTGTTGAATAGGGTGCGGTGAGCGAATGGGCCAGATCAGCCGGTGATGCAGGTTCGATGGAT
Organism: Puia sp.; assembly: GCA_035308805.1. Taxonomy (GTDB): domain Bacteria; phylum Bacteroidota; class Bacteroidia; order Chitinophagales; family Chitinophagaceae; genus Puia. Next base: position 5,113 of record DATGFZ010000161.1, read on the forward strand.
AAGACTTCCTCATCGATGCTGGCCAGGTTATTTCTTTGCTGTGCAAAACAAGGATACACCGATGACAGGAATAATATGGCAATCCATCTTTTCATAAAATGATACAATCTGCAAAAAGCAATTTCGCTTTTTTTGTCAGATGAATAAGCTTTTGCCAGCATATTGTTTGGGTAAAATTGTTTACATTTCATCATAAAATGATCAGTGACCAGCTCAGCGAATCAAAATATTGACCATGTATTTGTATTGATGCTCGAGAACCGCTCTTTTGATCATATGCTCGGTTTTTCCATGATACATGGTACCGATGCGCTCACCGGGGATCCGACCGCCATCCTTGGTTTGTCCGGGAAAGAGTATAATCCCTATCAAAGTCAGCAATATCCTGTCCTCCTGGGAGCTGATTATACCATGCCTGTTGATCCCGGTCATGAGTTTACGGATGTGGTGGAGCAATTATGCGGTCAGGGGGTGACCTATACTAACGGAGGTGAATATCCCAGGATAAACAACATGGGGTTTGCCAGCAATTACGCAACCACAAAATCTGCCGGTGAAGGCGGTGCTACCGGCGATTTTGGCGAGATCATGAAATGCTATGATTCAAATAAACAATTGCCGGTAATGACCTCACTGGCAAAACAATTTGCGGTTTGTGACAATTGGTTTGCATCATTACCCGGACCAACCTGGCCAAATCGTTTCTTTCTGCACGGTGCTTCTTCGGCCGGACTCGATCACAGTCCGACAGCCGCAGAAATATCAGCCTGGGAAACAGTGGACGGATTCGCTTTTCCGAATGGATCCGTGTATGATTCGATGGATACGCACCAGGTGACCTGGAGGATCTACCGCGGGGTCAATAGTCCCCTCATCGGTTCAATTCCCTGCGTGTCTGCATTAAAGGGAATTGAATTTTGGGATACCCATCCATTTCAGGATTTTAACCATGACATCAACGGTCAATATCCCTTTTCCTACACTTTTATTGAACCTAATTATGGCGACGTAACCAATAATACCTATTCGGGGGGGCAGTCACAACATCCGATGGATGATGTAAGAAACGGCGAAGCCTTGATCAAATCCACCTATGAAGCCATCCGCAATTCTCCGCTTTGGACAAAAAGTTTACTCCTGATCATCTATGATGAACATGGGGGGTTTTATGATCATTTCGCTCCGCCGGCTGCCATAGCCCCCGGCGATACGGTTCAACAGTACAATCAATACGGTTTTACGTTTCAGCAGTATGGGGTGAGGGTCCCCGCATTGATCATATCGGCCTACACACCAAAAAATGTCATTGATCACCGGACATTCGATCATTCATCCGTGCCGGCGACGTTGGCAGCGATGTTTGGTTTGCCATCCTTAACCAAACGTGATGCACAGGCAAACAACGTCACCGCACTGGCTTCATTGGACGATGCAAGAACAGACGCACCGGCAATACTGCCGGATCCTGTGATGATATCAACAGCGGAGATGGCTGCTGCGCAACTGAAAAAAGGAAAAATTGCAAACGACGGAGAATCGCTGAACAAAGGAAATTTGCCCGGCTTTTTGCACATCGCATTGAAGGGTGAATTGAAGATGGCCGGTACAGCGCAGGAAAAAAATGCAATCCTTGCAAGATTTAAACAATTAAAAACGAGGGGCGACGCCAGAATGTATTTACAAAAAGTATTGCCGGAATTAAACGCAGTCCCGCCAAGACAAAAGAGATAGGGATGTAAATTTATTCATACAAAAAAGCCATGACAGACATTACAGACGAATACATGATGAGCATGATGTCAAAAACATCATCGTATTGCATCATTATTTTGAAAGCCGGGCCGAAAATACATTCACCGGGTGCAGATAAGATAATTTGGGAACACGGCCGCCGAAATTTTGCCTTGAGGGCAGACGGTATCTTAAACATTGTTTGCCCGGTAAGAGACGGCGGCGATACCTGCGGAATCGGGATTTTCAATGCATCGGTTGAGCAGACAAAAAAAATAATGGACGAGGATCCGGGCGTGCAGGGAGGATTATTTACCTACGAAGTGCACGCCTGCCGCAGTTTCCCGGGAGACCGTTTGGCCGGCTGATCCCGATGCAAATAAAAAGCCTCATCGCAGGATAAGGCTTTTTATTTTTTTGATTTATTTAATTTAAAATCCCCATTTCTTCATAATATCATAATCCAGTTTCGCAGCTTCCAGCGGAGTCTTATCCTGGTAAGACTCCTGTTCGATGATGAACTGTTTGGTTCCGCCGGATTTTTTTGCCAGGTCAATGATATCTTTTGTACCAATGACACCGGTTCCGAGAATGGTGCTTTCATACCCGTCACCCATTTCACTTTTTGCACTTTTAATTTCATCTTTGACGTGCATCAATTCAAACCGGCCGGGGTATTGTTTAATGATGTCTGCAGCACGACCCCCGGCGCCATACATATTGCCGATATCCAATTGCTGTGCAACCAGATTGGGGTCGGTGTGTTGTAAAATAATGTCATACAGTTTCATGTTATTCAGCGACGAGTTAAATTCAAAATTATGGTTGTGATAGCCAAATTTCATTCCGTGGGCCTTACACAATTCACCGCTCTTATTGAACACATCCAGAAAGCTCAGCAAACCGTCGTAATCCTTGCGTAAACTTTCATCAAGCCATGGACTGATGACATATTGCTGTCCGACCGTTGAGGCATCTTCCACCGTGTATTTCCACGAATCAGTAAATCCTTTTTTATCCTTATCCCAGGCATTGCTTCCCATCACCGTGTGTCCGCTCAGCATTTTCAATCCCAGGTCGTCCAGCAATTTTTTAAAATCGGTTGGCGTATACCCATAAAATTTTCTGTTTGCATAATTTGCATGTTCAACATATTTATACCCCATCCCTGCCAGTTGTTTCAGCGTGCCAGAAGGATCTTTACCCATATCTATACGAACAGAGTACAATTGAATCCCTAAAATTTCATTTGCCTTTGGTGAACTTTTTAATGACGAAGCAAAAATTTTATTGGAAAGAAGTGACGCACCGGCAGCAGCGATTGTGCTGGTTTTTAAAAATTTTCTCCTGGAAGTTTGCATAAAAAATAATTTATTCGTTAGATGTTGGGATGATTACGCTTTAAAAATAGGCGATTATTTCTTTCAAATTGCAATCGTGCAAAAAAAAGTATCGATGCCTCATTCTCATTGTGTGGGTATAACACATTGGGAAACTTTTTGGAAACATTTTTTTATTTATTCACGCAAGGACATAAGCATCGCCGTGCACATCATGGCCATGGAAGATTTGTCCACTTCTTTTTTTTGAATCAACGAAACCGGGTGAGTCAGTAATTCGTACTGATTCTGCATGATTCCGGGATGCAATCTCCTGCATCACAATTACCTCAGGCATAGATCAACAAAAGCATTTCCGGATGAAGATGCCTGTATATCAATGGTGATCGCCCTTTGGTTGGGGGTTTACCGGATGCTCAGGTTGCACCGGCCTTCGTTGCGGTGCCGGTTGCCTGTTGGGAATCGTGTGTGGTTGGTTATTATTCGGACGAACCTGCTGCTCGCGAACCGCCGGTTGTCTGTTTGCTGGCTGATTGTTATTTGGGCGGATCGCATTATTTGTAACGGGTTTATTTCTTACGACATTATTATTTGCCGGATTATTCGTTGAGGCATTTGTTCTGTGCACCGGTGATCTAACCACATTGTTATCTGCTGAATTATTTGTTGATGGATTTGTTCTGTGCACCGGCATGGTTGAGCGATTATTATTCGATGCATTGTTGTGAACGGCGGGGTTAGTAGCGGGATTGTTATTTGTCCCGTTTCCGCCCGTGCTTGCCGGTCTGATTGGTGAACTGGCATGAGAGGCTGCAAACGTTTCTTGTCTTATTGCGCTATTCCGGCCAGGTAAGGAACTTTGCCTGAGGTTATGATAATCCTGAACATGCGAAGGTGCAGGAGTGCCTCCGCCATTTCGATTTACTGTGGGACGATAAATGGCAAGTTGTCCGTTTGCTATGCGCCCCCTTCCCGGACTGTTTGTCGTTTGAATCGCAACGGCGCGAACAGGAGAGTGAGTAAATCTTTCTACATTTTGAGGTTGCGGACCACGCACATAACCACGTCCGCCAACCGTATTTACATTATTGATCACGGTGATATTATTTACAATTGTTGTATTGTTTACATGAGAAACATAGTATCGGCTCACGTTGGCATTGGTAATGTATCCGTGAGGAACAAAGGTCCAGCAATAGATCGGAGGACGATAACTGATTCCAAAACTGACACGTGGTCCGATCGGCGCCCAGCAATAATTGCCGTCGTAGTCTCCCCAGGTTACCCATGCCGGAGCCCAGTTATAGTCGGGTGACCACATCCAGCCATAATACTGATCATAAAACCAATTTCCATA
>DATGFZ010000162.1:0-15906 GCA_035308805.1 Puia sp.
CACGTTTTCCATGACCGGTTGGTAACAAGTCGAGCGATATTTTGGCGAATAGCAGGCTGGCAATGGCCTGTCAAAATCACGTCACTGATTCCGGATGACACAAGCTGGCTTTATTCCCCAAATATTTGGTGGCCAGCCTGATGATTCATGGTTTGTTGCTTGCAATTCACAGGAACCCTGGGCAGAATCTGTGGTCGGCAACCAGACGGATGGTTGTTTAAATCGGTCAATCAGGACCGGCGGTTCGCTTGATGCCCCCGGAAGCACGTTAAATATATTGGGGCGTATTTCTGATATATCTCCCACATGTACTCCCGTTTCATCAATTAAAAAGCTTCTCCGAGTTGAACATAGAAACCGTTGTTTCTATCACTTCCCACTCCGTAATCAAGACGGAGATTAAGTCTCTCTGTTTTATTCAGCGCAAATCGTAATCCTAATCCAGCTGAGTATTTCACTTCTTTGAAATTCATTCCGCTTAAATTCGCAGCAACATTGCCGACATCCCCAAATGCGACCGCGCCCAGCCGCCAGAATAACGGCGTTCGATACTCAGATTGCAATACATACATATTTTTATCTCGAAAACGACCTGCATAATATCCGCGCATTTCATTTGCTCCGCCTAATGAGGCAAGACTTCTCAAGGGAACCTCGCCAGCATTAAAAAACCCGTAAGCCTGGAACGCCAATACCTGTTGTTTGTACAAAGAAATAAATTTCCTTATATCCACAACAAAATTGGTATAGGTGAAATCCGATGCGAATGCAGGAGCAAAATGGTTAAAATAAAACTGAAGCAATGCACCATGATCTGGTGAAAACGCATTGTTACGCGTGTCAAAAGTCACGCTCAGACCCATTCCCGATACATGATATCCGGCTCGTCCAAGAATATTTTCTTTATCAAATAAGCCACCGGAATCATATCTAAGGTCAGCCACGTTTTGATATTCATAAACAAGTCCTAAAAAAAGATTTTTAGACAATAAAAATTGCGGATGGAGGTAAATATAATATTGATGATAACGATAATCTTCTTCATTGGAATCGGCCGCAATTTTGCCCAGTCCCCAGAATTTATCCGGAAAATAGCTATACGACAATTGCTGATTGATGATGAATTTTTCTGAGGGAAAATAGATCGAACCATTAATTGCAGCAATAAATTGACGATGTGATGAATAAATGGATATTCCTTGTATATTTGAGGTTCGTGCCGCATGTTCCTTATCTTTGAAATGAAATGTAACGGAGCTCGCCGCTCCAATCGACCATCCGGTTTCTATGGAACGGGCTAATACTGGAAAAATTACGAACCCGCTGCTGTCTTTTTGTGCAAAAGAGCATTGAAAAGAAAAAGTCAAAATCAGCAATGAAATCGGTAAAGATGGCGTTTTTGTTAGCAGTTGCACAGGCAATATTACAATTGTAATTAACTTTCCTGAATAAAAGCCTGTAAATTAACAAGGAAAAATTTATTTTTGCTATTTTTGCGGATTATTGCGGAATTGTAATTTATTAAAATTGAATTCATTAAATTTATTCATTGGCTCTGTTAACGGAATAAAGTGTATTTATCCCTTGGCATAAACGCTAACATCATGAAAAAAATAGATCATCTCAATTTCCCCTTAGAAGAAAAGTTAACGCAAGAACAGCTTGACTTTTTCGACGAGAATGGCGCTATCATTTTCAGGAACTTTATTTCCCCGGAAACCGTTCAGCTTTATATCGATGAAATAAACAGGATAGAAAAGCAATGGCTTGAGGAAGGCAGGGATAAAGTGAATGGCGTTCCCCTGAAGTTTGGCAAAGACGAAAATGGTAAAACCATGATTCAGCGCATGTGCTTTCTTTCATTATTCAGCGATGTTTTTCATGATCTCCTGCAAGATCCTCGCCTCAAAGGACTTATAGAATTCCTGGCACCCTATGATGGTCGGATTGCAGAAAATGAAAAGGATGGCTTGATCCTGAATAGTTACGTTCGTACACCCAACAGCGCATTTACGCAAATGGGTTGGCATACGGATAGCCCCAGAGATCTGTTTCTCGGACAAAAAATCATGCCAATGCTCAACGTAGGAATCCATCTGGATGACTGCCCCTTTGAAAACGGTGGATTGCGTGTTCTTCCGGGTACGCACAAACAAAACATGATAAAACTCTTGTTCGGCAAAAAGTATTTTATTGATAATAACCCTGATCACCGGGAAATTGGTTTTGATGTAAATGCAGGTGACCTGACCGTTCACGACGGACGTTTATGGCACCGCGCCCAGCAATCACCCCATTTCGGGGAAGCAAGCCGGAGGCGCGTTATGTATGTTCCCATCATAACAGGTAAATACAAGCCTAAAGACGAAAACAGCAAGACACCATTTTATCATCGTCTTGCAGGGAAAGTTCAAAACTAACCGAATCTCTAAACACTAGTTCTAACATCATTCTGAAAAGGTCAACGCAAGTTGATCTTTTTATTTTTGATATTCCTCCTGAAAAAGCGCTTCACAGTAAAAGCACAATGGATTTCTTACCTCCTTTTTTGCCCTGCTTCCCGGAGTGAAATAAAAAAATCTAAATTCGCTCAAAATGGAGTAATTGACGATTTAAAAATTTAAAATCATGGAAACTGCATTAATAACAGGTGCAAGCAAAGGAATTGGAAAAGCCATCGCGGAAGAATTGGGCGGCCGCGGGTACAATTTATTATTGGTTGCGCGTTCAGCAGAATTGCTCTTGCAAGCAGCAAATGAATTCCGCGAAAAATTTAATATTGACGTGGATATCCTTGCAATTGATCTGTCCCTTCCCGATTCGCCTGAAAAAGTGCTTTATTGGTGTAAGGAAAAAAATTATAACGTAACTATTTTAGTGAATAATGCCGGTTACGGGCTTAGCGGTCAGTTTGATAAATACAGCGTTGCCGAAAATGTAAACATGGTCCAATTGAATATTGTCGCACTTGTCAAGTTGTGCCAGTTGTTTTTGCCACAACTAAAACAACGATCAAAGTCATATATTTTAAATATCGCAAGTTCGGCTGCCTACCAGGCAGTTCCGTTTTTATCCTTGTATTCGGCGAGCAAATCTTTTGTACTGAGCTTTAGCAGAGGTTTGCGCCAGGAATTGAAAAAGACTTCAGTGTCTCTCACATGCATTTCTCCGGGCTCAACAGATACTGATTTTGTGGTCAGGGCGCAACTGGGCGAGAAAGGATTGAAGACAGCAAGTAAAGTAAATATGACGCCAAAAGATGTCGCTCATATTGCCGTCAACAGCCTTTTTGCGGGCAAAGCGGAAGTCGTAGTCGGCTTTCTCAATAAACTTGGCGCATTTATGGCCTGGCTGATGCCAAAGGGGTTGGTAGAAACGACGGCGATGAAAATTTACGAGTAGCTGACCATTGGTCCTGCAGACTATTGCCGTGAACTATTATCTGTAAACGACGAACTATTTTACTTTTTAGATTATCTTTGCGCTCCTCAGGGCCCCGTAGCTCAACTGAATAGAGTATCTGACTACGGATCAGAAGGTTGAAGGTTTGAATCCTTCCGGGGTCACAGCGACCTTTTGAAGCCCGCGCCCAATGCGGGTTTCAACTTTTAATGGCGAGAGTAAGGCATATCTTCCAAAATTAAAATAAAAACAAAGAAAATTAATTGTCCCACGCGCAATGCTCTATCCTTTGCCGGTAGTTGATTGTAGCATTTCGTAGAGGTTTAACAAACTAATATAAAGTCGGAATTTAACGGTTGAAAAGCAATTTAATGGCCTTTGGGCAAATTATGATTTGACTGGTAAGTTTGAAGAGGTTATGAATGCGTTTGAACCGGTGCATCAGCAAAAAACCAAAAGCAGCAGTAGCCATATTTGATAATTGTTGGATTTTACCAATTTCCCGAAAATCCGCAATATGAGAGGGATGATCTATTCTTCTATTTGTTGGATTGGCTTTCGGAAAGAAAAGATGCTGGGTATAAAAAATATAAACGGCGCATTTCCTTTTCTCGAGGCTGCCCGAAATAAAGCAGGACAAGCCCATCACCACCTGTTATCCAGATATTCCTTGGTTGCGTTAATGGCTTTTGTTTTTTCTTCTTCATTGCCGGTGTGAAACGAATATTCTTCCACCTCAGCAAATGCGCGGAATACGGTCGGATTCCTGTTTAATTCTTTATACTGAATAAATGAGATGCCGGCAGTAACACTTTTCACTTCGTAAAGAAACCAGTCTTGTTTGTAAGCTTCTATGAATTTGGCTTCTGACATTTTTTGTTTCAAAGTTAGTTAATCTTTTGCGCCGCTCTTTTGTTTAATTTGCGTCAGTAAATGTTAAAGATTTTCCCAAACATGAAAAATAAAAAATCAAATCTAACGGGAATCTACATTGTGGTTGCTGTGCTTACACTCATTGGGATAGCGATCGTTGTGCGTAGAACCTTAAGTTTAATTCCTGTTCTGGCGCATGGTTATGTTCCGCCGAAACCTGCATCGAATCCGCAGTTAGAGGCTCTTTCTCGCCTCGATGACATTTTTGCGCACTATCCTTTACTAACGCTTGTTCACATTATTCCGGGATTGATTTTTATTTTATGCGGACCATTTCAATTCATCAGAACCGTCAGGATAAAATATCCCCGATGGTATCTTGCCAGCCGACGCATTTTCTTAATTTCCGGCTTGGTTGTTGGCCTGACTGCATTTTTCATGAGCGTGCTCATACCTTCCATCGGGGGAGTCAATCAGGCTGCGGCAACAATTTTATTTTCTGTTTTATTTTTATTTTTCCTGCTGAAAACAATCCAAAACTTGCAGCTTGGTAACCTGATATTATTTCGCCAGTGGATGATCCGCGCCTATGCAATCGGTTTAGCCATCGCCACGATTCGTCCGATCATCGGGATTTTTTTTGCTACAAGCAGATTCTCTGGTCTGGCGCCACGTGAATTTTTTGGAACAGCTTTTTGGATCGGCTTTACAATTCATCTTATCGTTGCAGAAGCTTGGATTTCTAAAACACGACAATGAATTAGATTTTCTACATGAATACAAGAAACATTTTGGTGAAAATCAGGTACTTCTTTCTGACAAAAATAATTGTCGGCATAGCAATAATTGTCGGATTGATTTTTTTCACCGAATGGTTTGGGCATTTACTGCTTGCCCCTGCGCCCTGGACTGAACTGACCAAGACGTTTATTATCAATGGTACGGAAGTTATTCTTACTCTTTTGGGGTATATTATATTTTTCAAATGGTATGAAAATAGAAAAGTTGACGAATTAAAACCTTCCGCATTCTGGAAAAATGCGACGGGTGGTTTCATCAGTGGATTTATTTTACAATCGCTGTTCATTTTAGTTATTTATTATTCGGGTAATTATTCCGTTATTGATCTCCATCCTTTTTCATTTGTTCTTCAAGGTTTTATTTATGGATTGACCGCAGGTTTCGTTGCAGAAATATTGATTCTCGGCGTCGGTTTTCGAATAATCGAGGAAAAATTGGGTACCGTGATTGCATTGTCGATTATGGTGATGCTGTTTGTTATTATGCACACCAGCGCCAAAGACGCAACATGGCTTTCCGTTTCATCTACGGTTGTTTCAGCGGGCATCTTATTGCCGGCAGTTTATGTATATACCAGAAGTTTGTGGTTTCCCATATTTTTACATTTCGCCTGGGATTTTGCCGAGCCGGCAATTTATGGAGGGATTAATCCCAGCCTCCGTATTGATCGATCGTGGATCGAGAGTAAAATTGCAGGCACGGCCATATTAACTGGCGGGAAATTTGGACCACAAAGTTCATTGCAATCCCTGATATTTTGCTCAATAACAGCGTTTGTATTTTTGTTGCTCGCCTACAAAAAAAATAATTTTAGTAAACCATTTTGGAAAATTAATAATGAGGTCAGGTCGAAAATTTAAAACTGTAGACGAGTACATATCGTCAATACCAACAGGCCCGAGAGAAAAGCTTCAAAGCTTGCGAAAAGCAATCAAACAGCTTGCACCGGAAGCCGAAGAATGTATCAGTTATAATATGCCTGCTTTCAAGCTTTATGGCGTACTGGTATATTACGCTGCTTACCCTACGCATATTGGTTTTTATCCAACTGCGTCGCCCGTTGCTGTATTTAAAAAGGAATTGGAAGGATATGAGCTTTCAAAGGGGACTGTGAGATTTCCCTTGGACAAACCGCTTCCGATGGCTTTAATTAAAAAGATGGTAAAATTTAAAGTGAGCGAAAATCGCCTGAAAGCTGAATTGAAGGTAAAATGAACTCATAACCATCCAGTATCCCGCTTTTAGGATTGTCGTAATCACCCCGTTATATTGTCAGTTTACTGCAGGTTGGCAATTCTATTTTGGTGTCATCTTTGTGGTCTATTCTAAAACAAATATCATGGCACACAAAGTTCAAAAGATCACTACTTTTTTATGGTTTGATCAAAATGCGGAAGAAGCGGTAAGTTTTTACACTTCGCTTTTTAAAGACTCAAAAATTTTGCAGACTGTACATTATGGAGAAGGGATGCCCGGCAAAGCAGGTACCGTAATGGTGATTGATTTTTTACTCAATGGTCAAAAATTCACTGCGTTAAATGGCGGTCCGGTTTTTAAATTTAATGAATCAATTTCGCTGATGGTCAGCTGTGATGATCAAGAAGAAATTGACTATTTCTGGAAGAATCTGAGTAAGGGCGGAAATGAATCAGAATGCGGATGGCTTAAAGATAAATTCGGGCTGTCGTGGCAGGTCGTGCCGGGAAATTTAGATGAATTGTTAGACGACATCGATGCATCCAGATCTCAAAGAGTGATGGATGCAGTAATGAAAATGAAAAAGCTTGATGTCAAAACTTTGGAAAAAGCGTATAACAATATGTAAAAAACAAAAATTATTTTCAAAAAAAAGAATATGAGAAAATTAAAATTGCAGGTACAAATTTCTATTGACGGATTTGTTGGGGGACCCAACGGAGAAATGGATTGGCTGACCTGGAACTGGAATGATGACATCAAGAATTATGTCGCTGAGTTAACTGATACGGTTGACACGATCCTTCTTGGGCGAAAAATGGCCGGCGGATTTATTGATCATTGGACAAACGCACTCAATAATCCCAATGATCAAAGTTATCCATTTGCAAAACAAATGATCGACAAACCAAAAATTGTTTTTACAAAAACGCTTGATCGATCGGAATGGCAAAATACAAAACTGGCAAAAGGCGAACTTGCTGATGAGATCAAAAAATTAAAAACTCAGCAAGGAAAGGATATCATTGTTTACGGGGGCGCCGGTTTTAATTCTTCACTGATACGAGAAAAATTAATTGATGAACTTCATTTGTTCGTAAATCCGGTGGTTATCGGGGAAGGATTGCCGATCTTTAAAAATATTGCCGAAAAACACGGGTTTAAATTGGTGAAATCAATCCCTTTTGATTGCGGAATCGTTTTGCTTCATTACCAGTGGCAATGAAAACCTGAATTAAAGGGAACAAAAACAAATGGGAATTGTTTGTAGCTAAAATAAGTTGTTTTCATTTGGTGCAAAGCCGTTAGCAGGCTCCGTTACACCGCATTTTGCCGCATCGTTTGAAATGACGACATCAAAATCCGTGATGTCATTCCTCCCGGTCTGATGGTTTATTTTAGAATTGCTTACAATAATCTCATCTGCTATAATTGCATTATTTTTGATGCTTGGTTGAAGTTGACTCAGGTATACGTCCTTCTGGCTGTTGGCAGAACCATGGTTATTAATGGTAATGGAGGTCGGTTCATAAAATAAATACAAACCATTATTATGGCGATTTTAAAATTCAGGATCTATTTAGAAGAAGATGATAGTGTTTACCGCGATGTGGCTGCTAAGCATACGCAGACCTTTTTTCAATTGCATGAAGTAATTTTAAAGGCATTTGAATTTGATAATAAACATGCGGCGACCTTCTACCGCAGTAACGATCATTGGCAAAGGGGAAGAGAAATATCCCTTGAGAAATATGCTAAAGATTATAAAGTTGCGCCATTATTAATGATAGAAACGGCTATTGGCTCGGAAATCAAAAACCCCAATCAAAAATTCGTTTACCAGTATGATTTTGTAAAAAACTGGTGGTTTTTGGTTGAGTTGATCAGTGTAAGCAAGGATGAAGACAGCAAGCTAAGTTATCCCGCAATTGTTAAAACCGAAGGAATTGGCCCTTCTCAATACGGAACTAAAGGACTGATAGGGGATAAATTAACCGAGGTGGAAGAGAAATATGATCTCACCAAACTTACAGAAGGATTTAGTGTTGAAGGTGGTGAAGGCGTTGAAGCAGATACGGCAGAAGAAAGTGAAAGCGAAGATGGTGAGGGCACTGATGAAGAGGTTTCCGAAGACGAAATTTAATGGCGCGAAAGTCAAACGTGAGACAGGTAATTTGTGAAATTCATCGTTTCTCCGCTCATTTTTGATGAGTTCTTTACAAGCTCAGTCAAATTGAAAAATAAAACCGTTATAGTGATTCTTGGACCAACGGCCGCCGGAAAAACTGCGGCTGCAATCCGTCTTGCGCAGCTGATACAGACAAAGATCATATCTGCAGATTCCAGACAATGCTTTAGAGAATTAAGTATTGGTGTTGCAAAACCCACTGAAAAAGAATTACGATCGGTACACCACTATTTTATTAATTCGCACGGCATACATGAATACGTAAATGCCGCATTGTTTGAACAACTTGCATTGCAATATGCACAAGAAATATTCCGGGAAAATGACAAGTTGGTGATGGTAGGGGGAACAGGTTTGTATATACGGGCTTTTTGCGAGGGACTTGATGAGATTCCTGTTGTCGAAAAAAATATTCGGGAAAAAATTCAAAAAGGCTATGCGCAATACGGATTGGGGTGGCTGCAAGACGAAATAAAAAAATACGATACAGAATTTTACCGCGAAGGAGAAATCCTAAATCCGCAGAGAGTTATGCGCGCTCTTGAAGTAAAATTATCGACCGAAAGATCGATTCTTTCGTTTCATTCTACACAAAAAAAGCACCGTGCGTTCAATATAATTAAAGTCGGTTTGCGGTTATCCAGGGAACAATTACACCGAAATATCAATAACCGGACCGAGCAAATGATTTCGAATGGATTGTTGCAAGAGGTTGAACAACTGCAACCCTACAGGCACCTCAATGCATTGAAAACTGTCGGGTATACAGAGCTTTTCGATTATGTTGATAAAAAGATATCCCTTGATGCGGCGATTGAACTGATCAATAAAAATACCCGTCAGTATGCGAAAAGACAAATGACATGGTTTAAAAAGGATGATGCAGTTACCTGGGTCGATCCCGATGAATTACACCTGCTTAAAAACATAACAGAACCTTAATGTTGCCGTAACGTGGTTTGCCATCAATTTTGTGCAACATTTTTTTTGTGTACGATTATTTTCAAAGGATATCTTCCAAAGATTTTGGTGATGACTTTTTATGGGGTGTTGCTATGGCTGCAGCACAGAATGAAGGTGCGCACAACAGCTATGGAAAAGGCCTTTCTATCTGGGACGAATATGCCAATAAAAGAGGCAAGATAAAAAATGGTCACAAACATTTTATCGCCAGCGATTTTTATCACCGGTATAAAATTGATTTGCTCCTTGCAAAGGCATTGGGATTTAAAGTATTTCGCTTTTCGATTTCATGGCCAAGAATTTTACCGGAAGGAACAGGCAAAATCAATAAAGAGGGAATACTTTTTTACCACAAGGTAATAGATGAATGCTTGTCTCTTGGGATAATTCCGTTTGTCACGTTATACCATTGGGATTTGCCGGCGACGCTGGAAAAGGAAGGAGGATGGACAAGTCATTTAATGTTGCGCTGGTTTACGCGCTATGTCACCGTTTGCGCAGAAGAGTTTGGTGCCAAGGTAAAGAACTGGATCATTCTTAATGAGCCATTTGGTTTTACATCCCTGGGTTATATGATTGGCCGCCACGCACCGGGAAAGAGAGGACTTACCAATTTTCTGGCGGCGGTTCATAATGCAGCGCTGGCCCAGGCAGAAGGGGGTCGCATAATTCGAAAATTGGTTCCAAACGCTTACATAGGAACAAGCTTTTCCTGTTCACAGATAATTCCTAATTCACCCAGACAAGAAGATATTCTTGCTGCTGAACGCGTTGATATCTTACTCAATAGATTATTTATTGAACCGACTTTTGGCGATGGGTATCCCAAAGATGATTTTATTTTCTTGAATAAATTAGAAATGCATAGCCGGGCGTGGAAATACCGTGAACGGTTACAATTTGATTTTGATTTCATCGGACTGCAGAATTATTTTCCGGTTGTGGTAAAGTACAACCCCATCATTCCGATGATAAAGGCATCGCAAGTTAAAGCTTCAAAAAGAAACGTGCCATATACCGATATGGGTTGGGAGATTAACCCAAAAAGTTTTTATGAAATAATAAAGCAATTCTCGAAATACGAAAAAGTGAAAGAAATTATTATAACGGAGAACGGTGCTTATTTTAAGGATAAAATCGTTAACGGAGAATTGAATGACGAAAACAGAACAAAATATTTCCAACAGTATTTAAATGCGGTTTTACAGGCAAAAAAGGAAGGCGTTAATATAAAAGGATATTTTGTGTGGACGCTGACAGATAATTTTGAATGGAGTGAAGGATATCAGGCGAGGTTTGGATTGATCCATGTTGATTTTAAGACTCAACTCCGGACCATAAAAAATTCAGGATTTTGGTTCAGGGATTTTTTAAATGCAAAATAACTACCAGGGTTTTGCGTTTTCCGGAATTTCATTCGTAATATAAATGGCACCATTACTGAATTGACGGAGAAGCTTCATCTTCTTATTTGCCAATATTTCTTTCAAATCAATTAATTCAGGGTTGTCTGCATCGTCCATCCAGATGACATAACAATATTTTTTTTTGTAAAAAAGCTGAATCTCTTTAGGGTTTACCCTGTGTGGTAAGGTGTTGCAAGGGAGACCGGAGAAGAAATAAACGCCGTCATCTCCGTTAGAATATAATTCATAACCCGGTTGGAACATGTTATAATTCTTCCTGATGAAGTTTGCCACTTCGGAATCTTTATACCAGGGGTCTTCCGTATAACCCGGAACTCCGGCGTCCTTTATTCCGTCGTAATTTTCATCGTCGGCCACCAGTTGATTTCTCTGAAAAAAAATTATCGCGACAACCGAAACTGAAATTAGTAATATTTTTTTTAGGCCTTTTATCTTTTTAATGAATGTGAGAACCCAGTAACCTGAACCACATATAAAAGGAATAAACGATGCAGAAAATAACCTGCTCGTTATCTGTTCATACCTTGTTACCGTGGCAGATAAAATAATAAACAATGCGTAAGTAATGAAATAGGCAGCGAAAATATTTTCAACAGATGAAAAATCATTTCTTTTTATAATATAATAAAATAGCGTAAACGCACAACCAAAAATGGCGGTCATTGCAACGCAATACGATAAAAAATAATTGTCCGTGGGTACAGGAAGCCACTCGCAAAGGACATTCCCAACGAAAAAAATATTATCGTTCAAACTGGTAATGCTTTTTTCCCGCATCCCCGTTAAGGTTGCACTTACAATGGAGTTTCTGACTAAATTGATAATCAGCAATGAAGCACTGGCAGATGCGAATAGGCCAATGTGCAATATTTTCTTCTTTGGCGGTAACCTTGGATCGAAAAATAATAAAAGACAGCCTGCGCCGATTAGTGATACGCCGGCATAACGTGCGATGCATGATAACGCACCCACAAGGGCCGCAACCATCAATGACCTTATTGAAAGCGTTTGGAAATATTTCCTTAGTGCAATAAAAAAAAGAAGCAACAAAAATATGAACAAGGTCTCTGACCAGAGCATGGAATATACTTCCAATAAGCAGGGGCTAAGTACAATGCAGCTGAGAATAATGTGTTTGTACCATTTAGATCTGTAAGGCAGTTTTTCCAGCAGCCATCCGGTCAGGTAAATTATTTTGAAGAATAGGATGCAATTAATCACAGCGCCGAATGATAGGGGGTCAGTACCTGTTACCCACATGCCCAAACTCAAGAAGACGGAATACAAGACCGGAAAAATAACCAAAGGGCGATTATCAAAATCAACAAGAATTCCATGAGAATGAATATTTCTGGCGACACTCAGGTAAGTTACTGAATCCGGTGAAACTCCGACCCCGCTATGGCGGGTGTAAATAAATATAATTAAAAAGCCAACCGTCGCAGGTATTAAAGCATCAAGATTGTTTTTCGGAAATATAGATTGCAACAGCCTTCGCAACATTTGTTATCAATTATCGTAACACGAATTTAACTGATTATGATTTTATAAAAATTTAAATCCAAGAGTCACCAATATCGTACCATTGAATTGTTTTATAGTGGCAAAGGTGTTCGCTTTGTCAGCAAGCCGGTAAGGATAATTTACGTCCCGGGCAATGCCTTCAATATAAGTGAGGTCAATAAACATTCCTTTATTTCTGTAACCAGCTCCGCCGCTGATGTACATTTGATTCGAAGTTATTCCTGGCTGTTTATACGGATTTGTACTATATGCAAACCCTAATCTGCCGGTCAGCGTAGTAAATTTCATTTCACCCCCTACACGAAAATTAAAAGTATTTTTATATATGCTTTTTATGGCGCTGTTTACTGCATCAAAATAACCGTCGGGGACAGTGCTGTTTCCGTTTTCATCAACGTCGGAAGTAAATTTCATGGTTCTGTTGGTAACCCATTCAATATCGGCGGTTATAAAGCCTTTTTGTTTCGAAACATCTTGCATTTCGCCGCCAAAAAGGTAAGACCCACTGATCAAGAATTTCCAGGGGGAATTGAAATCGTATTTGATTTGATTGGCCGCAAATCCAGAACCGGCATCGAGTTGTGCAGAACTAATAGAAACTTCGTGTGCATAATTCTCGGTATTGGTTGTCATAGAAGAACTGATCTTGTCTGTCAAAAAAAAACCCGTAGGCGAGTGAACGGCAAGTCCAAAGCGCAGGTTTGGAGCCGGCTTATAAATCACTCCCGCTTTTAAATTGGCCCCCACGCCATTCGAGGAATAGGTTTCGTTATAAACCATGGAAGCAAAATCATTATTGGTATTGCCTGTGGCATCCGTTTCAGTAAAAGTTTGCGTACGCGTATAAAATACGATTGGAATTCCAATCATCCCACCGACATACCATTTATTATTAAAGCTTTTGGAATAGCTAAATCCAATTTCGGTTATACTTCCCCGTGAGTAAATATTATTTTGCTGATTTAATAAACCCGCTTTTTCCGGTAAAGAAATTACCTGCTGAACTCCATTAATTGTAGCAGTATCTATCAGGTAAGTATACAACGCCATTCTGGTACCATAGGAAAGCGAACCACTGTTTATTGCATCATTGATTCCAAGTCCCGAATTGGAAAATTCTTCGGCAAACTGCTCGGAGAAGGAACTGTAGTCATTCTGCCCCTGATAACGTAAATTGTTTTTAAATGTTGAACTTTGGTTAATGGCTATTCCTATTACGCTGTTTGAACCCTCTTCATCCGTCGAGCTGTACACCACACCGGAAGTACCTAAATTAAAATTGGAGGAGAAATTACCAGTTGTATTGGTGCCCCTGAATGCCGCCTCGTTGTTTGAAAAGTGAAAGCCGGGACTTAATACCACTTCATTTGTCCGGAACATTGCTAACCCTGCAGGGTTTACAAACATGGACGATATTTCCCCGCCAAGAGAACCCATCGCCCCGCCAATCGCCTGTTGGCGAGCTGTTCCGTTGGGAGTAACGGAAGACAAGCGCAGGGCATCTTCAGGTAATTGCGCGAATGAATATTGATAAATTAATATCAATACCGGGACACACAATGTTCTCCATTTCGAGTCAGTCATGTTAGTTAGTCAATTCGATTATATTCTTCTAAATTAAAAAGGAAGATATGATTTACGGAAACTAAATCATAATCTTCCTTGATATTAATGCCTTCTTAAGTAGAATTCCCTGGTGTTGAATTCGCTTATTATCTTCCAACTCTTCCAAAACTGCGTGTACCTCCTCCTCCTCCAAATGAAGAGGGGCTAAAGCCTCTGCTGGATTGCGTGTTTTGCGAACGGAAGAAATTATTATTATTAGAATTAAACCTATTATTTGAATTGTTATAAAATGAATTATTGGAAAAACGGTTAAAACTATTGTTGCTGAAGGAAGTTGTTCTGATTCCATTTGAACTGAAGGTTCTGAACCTGTTCGAATTGTTTAATGCCGTTCCCGTGTAACTGGTCAATGCAAAAGGGTGCAATTGCGTGTAATAATTGTAAGCAGGATATTTGGTGATAACAATAACTCCGCTGTAATAAGGATTATACAAACCATTCCATAAATAATAATTCCCCAGATAACCTCCGCCCCAGCCAAAAGTCATGAAAGGAGAATATCCGAATCCGCCGTAAAAACCAAAAGGAGAATAGCCAAAGCCATAAGGATTATACAGGCTGTATGGACTGTACATGCTGTAAGGGCTATAGTAAGGCGAATAAAAATTATCGTATGAATAATCATCAAAATAAGACCACCTGTTGGGATCCTGGGATTTCATCATTAAATATTGATCATCGGAATTAGCATTATAATACTCATCTGTTCCGGATGTGGACGCAGTTTGTTTTTGAGATCCGGGAGAATAATAAACATCATCAGGTGTTTGAGCAGTTTTATATGCAGACGAACAACTGCTTAAAAAAAATAGCACGCAAATGAATGGCAGGTATATATTTTTCATACTAATAGTTTTGAAAGTTTTCAGATTGAAGTCGTTACTTTTGCGCATCGAATGATTTGACATAAAGTTACAAAATTAATTATCCCAATTACGAAAATTATTTTATTGGATTGTTAACGTGATGATAACGGTAAATATTGATTATGAGCAAAGAAATTACAACCAGGCAGGCTGATTACTCTCAATGGTATAACGATTTAGTTATAAAGGGTGCATTGGCTGATTATACCGCTGTCCGGGGATGCATGGTAATAAAACCTTATGGGTTTGCCTTATGGGAAAACATGCAGGCGCAATTGGATAGAATGTTCAAGGATACAGGGCATCAAAACGCCTATTTTCCTTTATTCATCCCCAAGAGCCTTTTTGAGGCGGAAGAGAAGAATGCCGAAGGTTTTGCCAAAGAATGCGCTGTGGTCACTCATTATCGCCTGAAATCCGACCCTGAGAATAAAAGTAAACTGATGGTTGACCCGGAAGCAAAATTGGAGGAAGAATTGGTTGTGCGTCCAACGAGTGAAGCCATCATCTGGAGCACCTATAAAAACTGGATTCAATCTTACCGTGATCTTCCCCTATTGATTAATCAATGGGCTAATGTGGTACGGTGGGAAATGCGTACCCGTTTGTTTTTGCGCACTGCTGAATTTCTCTGGCAGGAGGGTCATACTGCTCATGCGACCGCAGCCGAGGCAACAGCAGAGGCATTGCAAATGCTGAATGTTTATGCTGAATTTGCCGAAAATTATATGGCATTGCCGGTAATAAAGGGCGTGAAGACAGCGAATGAGCGTTTTGCCGGCGCCATTGACACGTATTGCATTGAGGCATTGATGCAGGATGGAAAGGCATTGCAGGCTGGTACTTCGCATTTTCTCGGTCAAAATTTTGCAAAGGCATTTGACGTAAAATTTTCTGACAAGGATAATAAACTCGATTATGTATGGGCAACAAGTTGGGGTGTGAGCACGAGATTGGTTGGCGCATTGATTATGGCGCACAGTGATGATGATGGTTTAATCCTTCCTCCAAAAATTGCCCCTGTACAAGTGGTGATTGT
>DATGFZ010000163.1:0-9998 GCA_035308805.1 Puia sp.
GGGGCAGGGTGCCTTTCAGTACTATGTTTGGACGGAACGAAGACAGGTAAAAAGCCGGATAGCTCCCTGAAATCAAACCCACCACCATACTTAGCAACAGAAGGATTGAGACCATAAAAGGATTGAACAGCAGGGATGCGCTGATCTGCTTATCGGCCAACTGGTTAAAAAGCGGGAGTACCAGGAACGCTGTTCCCGTCGCTAAAATCACGGAAGCGAAACTCATCAGAACGGATTCTGTTAGAAATTGAAAGATCAGGCTGCTTCTAAACCCGCCTAACACTTTGCGGACGCCTATTTCTTTTGCCCGGTTGAAAGATTGCGCGGTCGACAGGTTCATAAAGTTGATACAGGCTATCAGCAAAATAAAAACACTGATGGCGCCGAATATGTATACCCGCTGAATGCTGCCATTCACGCCCAATTCATCGGATATATTGGAATGAAGATGGATCGCGGTTAGTGGCATTAACGTGCAGTGCATATAATTGCCGGCTTTTTCAAATTCATCCTGGCTTATTCCCGCCACAGTTAAAAACTGTGGCGCTGAATACAATCTTAATGATTTGTTCATTTGCTTTTCTAGCTGAACCACATCCGCGCCGGGATTAAGCATTATGTATGTCTGAAAGTTTTCCTGAAACCAGCTGGAGCCCCTGCTATCGTCCAGTTCAGACATGGACATAAAGAAATCGAAATGGAAATGGGATTGAGGCGGGATGTCTTTAATGATCCCGGTAATCTTATAATGATCTTTTTGATTTATCAGCAGGGTTTTTCCAATAGCGTCAAGGCTGTTAAAATATTTTTTAGCCACGCTTTCGGTAATTACCAGGGAATGTGGTTCCTTTAAAGCAGTCCTGGGGTTTCCGGCTACCAGGGGCAGGGTGAATACATCAAACAGCGTGGAATCGGCGAATATTACCCTGTCTTCTTTAATGAGCTCGTCGCCCTTCTGTATCACTATTCCGCCATAAATTCTAAACCGTACATACTGCGCAATTTGCTGGTAAATCCTGGTAAAAACAGGTCCCATGATGGCGGGCGCTGCTGCTCCGTTATACTGAAAGTCTCCAAATTTGATTTGATTGTCTATCCGGTATATCCGGTCAGCATTTTGATTGTATCTGTCGAACCTCAATTCATCAAGTACATACAAGCCGATCAGCAAAAAGCAAGCGACACCGACGCTTAATCCAAGCATATTGATAATAGGGAAAATTTTTTTCCTGGCAAGATTTCTCAAAGCGACTTTAAAATAATTCTTTATCATAAAATTAGTTTTGCGATTGGAAAAATCGTCGGGGATAAAGTCTGCCCACTCAATAAGACGAGTCTGAATACGATTGGTTACAGGATGCGTCCAATAATCCGACATATTTTTCCATTAGGTAAACTTTTAATGACAAGGTATGTTTTCGGGCAAATCGCTTCGTGGTTTCAGCGCTGATAAAATGATCAACGTGAAAATCCTTTCAGGCGCTCGTTTCATGAGTGTTGTAAAATTCAGAAAAGGCATTTGCCTGGAAAGAAAAAACCAAAGGTGACCGGGCACACCACTTACTCAAACCACAATTCAATATAATTTGCGATGGCGTCGACGACTAACTGATCCTTTCCCTCAATTTCCCATATTCCATTTTTATACTGGATGTCACCGAAATATTGATTATCAAAAACGATTCTGTACAAATACGGAAAGCCGCAGGGCAGCTCAAATTTAAATGGAACGACCGTGCCCTTGTAGATCTTCCCTTTTACTTCTATGCTTATTCTGAATGGAATCTCATGCTTCACCATAGTTCAAAAAAATCCCGCCGAATTCTCCAGGGGAAAATTCAGCGGGTATCAATAATTCGAAGAAAACTATAACAAAGTTAGTGAATACTAAAAATATTAGCAATTTATTTTTACACATTATTATGCAATTGCACAAAGAGCAGCAGGACCCCGCGAAGGAAATTTATTGGAGCGTAAAGACCTAAGCAGGACAAAAAAAATTCATAGCTTTCATACGCAGGATAAAACAACACATGAAAATATTCCGCTGTTTTCCTGGGCTAAATATGGAGTTGATGTTTGGATTTGTTTGAAAATAAGGAGTGTCTTAATTTATTCGATTTACTCAATATTTCTTTATATTTTCAACCGCATGAAATTCATCATTCCGAACTGGTTAATAATCACCGGGGCAATTGGACAAATTTTCACCGCAATCATTTATCCCTACATCAGGCATGTTGTTTTTGATTGGTACAATGACATTAAGAAGTTAAAACCGTTAAATCAGGAGATTGCAAAGACATATGGAAGATATATCCAGGGATTAAATTTTTCATTTGGACTCATTTCAATATTATTCACAAATGAATTAAAGAATCAAACCGGGCTGGCTGTTGCAATTACCGGATTGATTGCGGCGTACTGGACCGGAAAGGTGGCCACACAATTTTCATATTACCCAATGTATCAAATCCCAAAGGGTATTAAATTCAAAATCGGGGAGGTCTTAATGAACACCCTTTTTATTTCATTCTCCGTAATTTTCATTTTATTATTTATCTATAACCTTACTGGATATTTAAAATAACTTCATATCCATTAAAATCTCTTATCACCCCAAAGTGATTGGAAAAAAACTATTTGGGCTGGGATGTATGATAAAGCGGAAAACAGGAATGAACAGGAGAAGCAGTTCATGCACTCCCAAAACAAATTAAAAGGGATTTTAATTTTGAGCATCGGAACAAATGACGCAGTCCTGAACCGTTATTTATTTTTTGTCTTCAACGATGATCCCGGCTTTGGTTGGGAATTTTATTTAATGCACGAATCAAGACCATCATGTCAAACTCCTTAAAACACCTGTGCATCGTATTTGCGCTGGCTGAACTCAGCGCTTGCGCTCCCCTGCATTTTGATATCTACGTCAGAAACATGGTTAATGATACAACCTCTCTGACCCTGATATATAAAACAGACCAGCCGGATAAGACAAAAAATACTGTCGTGAGATATAAAGACAGTGTTCTTGATATCAATAGCAAAACCAGGGAAAAGCTAAACGAAGTCTTATCTGTCAGAACAACAGGCGACAGAAAAAAACTATTGATCTTACCACCCCGTTCAACCGTATATCTCAGCGATCTGATCTACCCCGGTTATGCATTTACGGACAACATTTTAATCTTTAAAAACGCTGTCACCACGGACAGCCTGCGTTTCAATTATCCGTACAGAAGAATAAAGGGCTTTAAACATAAACGAAACAGCCTGCTCAATTTTTTCTACAGGACCATTTTGTATTATGACGTTAAACAATAAATTGACGCGGGTATCAATGAAAAACTCAATAGACAGTCAGGATTTTACCTTGCAATATTCATTGTCAACGCATCAATTTATCTTCCTGCCCCGGCACCATAGACGAATTCAATATGACTGTTTGCCCCGGATAAGTTCCTCCGGGCTGAAATCAAAATCATTCCGTCCTCAAACTCTCGACCGGATTGGCCTTTGCTGCCCGAACAGTCTGCAAACTGACGGTGACCAGGGCAATGATCAAAGCAGCGACACCCGCCACCACATAGATCCACCAGGGCATCGATGTTCGATAAGCGTAATCCTGCAGCCACCGCTGTGCAGCCCAGCCCGCTACCGGGGCGGCTATAACGGTGGAAAGGCCAACTAGCAAAATGAACTCCCTTGACAGCAACGAAACCAATTGAGGGACTCCAGCACCCAGCACTTTACGGATGCCGATCTCCCGCGTTCGTTGGTTGGCAGTAAATGCCGCCAGACCGAAAAGTCCCATACAGGATATAAAAATTGCCATACCCATGGCGATGTTCATGATCTGCGCAGTTTGGCGTTCCTGCGTGTAAAGCTGCTCCAGCGCTTCGTCAAAGAAGCGGGACTGGAAGTCGGTTGTGGGATATATCTTTTTAAAGGCTGATTCCATATTTGCCATCAGCTTCTTTACCTCGTTTGCGCGGAGGCCGGTGCTGGAAAGTTTTACACTTAGCTGACCCGCCTCTCCTGTCTTCGTCGAGAAAAGAAAGGGTCTGATCTTCTCGTGCATATCGTCCAGGTGAAAATCCTTTACTACACCAACTACCGGCCCCGATACCGGGCCGTTGACCATCTCCTTACCGACGGCATCGGCCGGTTGTTTGAAACCCAATTCTATTGCCGCCGTTTCATTCAGGATAAAGGCCCTGTAGCTGGGCTGCGCCTGTGTGGAGTCTGTAGCCGGAATGCTCCTTCGCGCTGTGTCGGAAAGATAGAAGTTTCTGCCGGCTACGAGCCTGAGTCCATATAAGGATATATAGCCTGTGTCAATAAAATCGCCTCCGGGCATGATCGTAACGTCGGTGGGTCCCTTATATTTAAGTTGTGTGCCGAACAAGGCATGATGCAATGTCTGCGGATCGGCCGTGTTAAGACTCACCTGCCGCACACCTGCAAGGTTGCGTATTTCGTTGGCGAATACATCTTTTTTGTTGTTTGGTTGATCGCGGGGAAGATCGATCGTAACGATAGCGTCTTTATTAAAACCGAGATCGGTATTGAGCATATAGCTGATCTGCCGGCCTACCATCATGGTGCCGATGATAAAGAGCAGGCTCACCGTAAACTGGAAGACGATAAGACCCTTGCGGAGATAACTTTTGGAGTTGAGCTGCCTTGTACCCTGCCCCTTAAGACTGATCACCGGAAGGAAAGAAGAGAGTGCACGCCCGGGATACCATCCGGCGATAAGGCAGGTGGAAAGGATCGTTATTCCTATAAAGATCCATGTATTGTGGTCAGTGATGTTCAGTCGGACACCCTGGGGGATAAAGCCATGCAGCGCAGCAATAACGGGATCAGCGAGCAGAAGCGCAAATGCCATGGCCGCAACAACGATGATGGCGGTTTCGATGAGGAATTGGCGGACAATGCCGCCGACGCCGCTGCCCATTACTTTGCGTATACCCACTTCTTTTGCACGCAGTATTGACTGCGCGGTGGACAGGTTGATAAAGTTAATGGCTGCAATTATCAGCATAAACAGCGCAATCCCGGCCAGCGCAACCAGCGTAGGCTTGTGCGCATGCCGGCTGTAGGTGTCGCTATATGCTGCGTTAAAATGTACGTCCGGGAGCGGTTGCAGCGCCATACCGAGTTTCACGGAGGGTTTGACATGCGTTTGCTGCCTGTAAAAGGCGGAGGATTGTTGTTCTGCCTGCTCCGCTGTTGTTCCCGGTGCAAGTTTGACATAGACATTGATATTACTTCCTGACATGTTCCAGGTTCCGGTATAGGATTTAAGAAAACTGCTTTCGAGCGTATTATAAGAGATGAGGTCTTTAAAGCCAAAGTCGGTGTTCTTGTCCCAATCCTTAATGATTCCCGTAACTGAAACCATGAGCGAATCTTCATACACCAGGGAGCGCCCCACCCAGTTTTCAGGCGTTCCGTTTTGGAAATAGCGCTTCGCCTCTGATTCGGTGAGCACCACGGAAAATGGTTTTTGCAGGGCCGTTGCCGGGTTGCCTGCCAGCCATTGGTAATGAAAGATTTTCAGGTAATCCGTATCTGCAAAGGTTATATGAAATTTCTCGTCCCCGCTTACCAGGGGAATTACCCTTGGTGGCTGTCCCGGCGTTGGTATCAACACTTTGCTGTCGTCAGTGAAGAGCGTGGTAACAGCGCTGAAGCATGTCGTTCCCCTGCGCAAAGCGGAGCCAACGGGTTCGGCCATCCAGATGTCATTGCCGCGGCTGCTCGAAACCATCAGCCGGTAGATTCTGTCACTATCAGCATGGAACTTGTCGTAGCTGAACTCGAACGACACATACAGGTAGATGACCACGCAGGATAGTATCCCGAAACTGAGACCAAGAAGGTTGATGCCTGTGGTCAGTTTATGCCGGCCGAGACGGCGGAGGGCAAAAAGCAGCTGGTTTTTTATCATGATGCAGGATGATTTGCTGATCTGCCCGCCAAATGAGTGCCATTTTTAAAACATGCTGAGAATCTGTTAATAGAGATTGCATTCAGACCGGATCTGTTCGTTTTCGATACTATGACCGTACGCAAACGGGCATCGCTTTCTTGTACGGGTGAAACGATCCAAGTGCACGACCAAAATGATTATGGCAAATGATGGATATTCCCGCCCGGAGGTCAGCAAAATAGTACCTGCTCTTTTTTGAATCAGATGCCCGGTGAATGAATCATGGATTCTTTTTCAACTCACGCAAATACCTCGCTATTTCCGGTTGATTATTTTTCTCCGCGTAGGTCACCGGTGTTTCGCCATTCGCAGGTTCGTATTCCCCGTCGTACTGGAAATTGATGTCCGCACCTTTGGCGACCAGCGCCTTAACCATCGCAAGCGATCCATATTTCGCGGCGTGCATTAGCGGCGGAACATAACCATCACATGATTTATTTACATCAGCACCGCGCGCAATCAGCAGGTTGAAACATTTGGCGGCGTGGTATCTTATGGTTTGGGCAAGGAGGGAGTATTGCCAGTTTCCTTCCCTGTAGCAATTGTTGATGCTGTCCTTTTTTACGAGTTCAGCAAATTTTAGGGAATCGTCAGCTTTGAGGGATGTTTTCATTTCCGCAGGCATTTCCTGCGCGAAAGCGATTTGACTCATGGCAGAGAGCATCAGTACGCATAAAAATTTAATTGTCTTCATTTTCGGTTTGATTTACATATTTACTGTTGGTGGTGAAATAATAATTTCCGGGTCCGATTGCTTTGAGACCTTGTCCCGGCACACGGACGGTTGCTGAAGTGCCCTGAGGGATGATGACGTGCATCGATAATTGTTGATCCTTTATTTTCCATTCGGAAACAATCTTTCCGTAGGGGCACAGGCAGCTGGCCTTTGCCCAGGTTAATCCTCCGCCGGGATGAGGCTGGATGATTATTTTTTTGTAACCCGGAGCCGCGGCACGAATTCCCGCGATTTCTTCATAAAGCCACTGCCCTACCGCGCCATACGCATAATGATTCAGGGAACAGGTATCAAAGCTCCCGTCGGCTTTTATGGCGTCCCATTTCTCCCAGATCGTCGTCGCCCCTTTGATGATCGGATAAAGCCAGGAGGGGATGGTAGACTGATTTAATATCGCATAGGCAAGACCGTTATATCCATGATCACTCAATACCCGGAGGATATGGGGGGTTCCTAAAAATCCCGTCGCGAGATGATCACTATTCTTATGAATGAGATCGGCCAGGTGTTTTGCAGTGCTGTCGCGCAGGCTGTCCGGCAACATGTTAAATTGCAAAGCGAGTATATGGGCCGTTTGTGTTTCAGGCAGCGGACTGTACGCCTTTAAAAATGCCCCTTTTATTTTTTTGAGCAGGTCGCTGTATTTTTCTTTGTCCTCTTTTTGATCAAGCACCCCCGCCGCCCTGATGACTAACTGTGTGGAATACCCGAAAAAACACTGGTCAATAAACGCGGGGTTTGTGGAGGGCCCGGGAGCATACCAGTCGCCATAGGTGCCGGTCTTCCACAAATAATTTGCACTCCGGGATTCAATATAATCCACCCATGCTTTCATGGAAGGATACTGCCTTCGCAAAATATTTGTATCGCCATATATTTGAAAAAGCGTCCAGGGTATGATCGTTGCCGCATCACCCCAACCTGCCACTCCCCTTTTGATCGAATCCCCATGATGATAGATATCAGGGATGATGACAGGCACGCCTCCGTTGATTCCCTGGTCTGCCCTGAGGTCATCCAACCATTTTTCAAAAAAGCGTCTCACATCGCGGTTAAAAGCGGCGGTGGCGCAAAATATCCCGGCGTCACCGGACCAGCCCAGGCGCTCGCTGCGCTGCTGGCAGTCGGTAGGTATATCAAAAAAATTACTGTTCAGGCTCCACTCGATATTGTGCTGCAGTTTATTGATCAGGCTGCTTGAGCAGCTAAAGTTTCCCGTGTGTTTCAAATCCGTGTGCAGGGCGATCGCCGTGCAGTTTTCTTTTGTAACCGTAAAACCTTTCACCTTAGCGTACCGGAAACCGTGGTAAGTAAAATGCGGTTCCAGTATTTGTTTTTTTCCATTTAAAATGTATTCATCTGTTGCCCGGGCGTCACGCAGGTTACCGGTATAAAAATTTCCGTCGCGGTCGAGTGATTCGGCGTGGGAAATCTTTATCGTGTCGCCCGATCTCCCTTGTATGCTTATCTGGACCCAGCCGGCCATATTCTGACCAAAATCAATAATCTGTCCGCCGTCACGACCGGCAAATATTTTTTGCGGCTTGAACTTTTCCTGTTTTGTTACCGGAGCGCCTATGGTTTCCACTAAATTTTCATGATCAAAATCTTCTTCTGTCACCGGAACAAAATCTTTTGCATGGATCCTTGTATCCTGCAACTCCCCCTGATATATGTTTGCATACAATATTTTTCCGGTGGATGCCTTCCAGCTTTTATCTGAAATTATTTCTTCATAACTCCCATCAGTATACGTAATCTTTATTTCAAATAACAAGGAGGCATCCCTGCCATAACGATCGCGTGCTAAATCACCGCCAAAGACGCCTCTCCACCAGCCGTCGCCTATAGTCACGACGATCTCATTGGTTTTTTGCAATAACCCGGTTACATTGTATTGCTGCCACTGCAATCTTTTATCATAACTGGTAAATCCCGGCGTAAAATAACCTTTGCCAACCCGCCTGGTATTGATTGTTGCTTCATAGATTCCATGAGCAGTGATATAGAGCATCGCTGATCGGACCTGTCTATGGACATCGAATGATTTTCTAAAAAGCGGGCAGGGATGTATGGAATCTTCTGACATGGTTGTGGTAATCCAACGTGCTTTTTCTGAAAATGGCTGGCGCGGAATCTGAGCCATTACCGGTTTCCAGTACAGGCAAAACAGGATGAGCAGATATTTTGCCAATTTGATCAGATTCAACGGCAGACAAAGCCGGTTCCAATGCAGCCGGATCCGCATTGCGGCGTCCAAGGCGGGGGACTGTGACAACTTTGCCGGGCTGGCGCCGATGGCTTTGAAATCGCCGCTCAGCTTTTGCATAAAGCTTTTCTTTATGGCTAAGCCATAGTCACTGAAAATTGCAAAACTCCCCTGATCCATCTTCGTTGGTTTATTGCCCACCTTTTTGTAGGAAATGATAAATTGGTTCGCAGAACTCGTGGGGAAAAATTAGAACTCGGGAGTTGTAACAGGAATAAGACGCGGCAAATTAGAAAAAAAAATGCATAAAAATAAAGGCAGTGAAATATTTATGTAACCCACTAACACATCTGTCCGCCGATCGCGTGCAAATAGGAGATTGGCAAAAGCGTTCAGATATGTGTCCAATTTTCGATTTTCCCTTTTTTGGGGTCAAACCAGATTTCAATATAAATATCTTCGGCAATAGGTTTCCCTTTGTCTTTAATAATGTCAAACTTTAATTTCTTTAAGGTACTTAGTATTGTACTAATGCAATAATTGTATTCATTCCTTTCCCAATACTTATCAATCGAATCTTGTGATTGAAATCCAACCATAATTACATTTGAAACTTTCCCATCTTTATCAATTGTTACCAGATATTTTTCAGAACAGTCAATACTGTGAATATTTATCCATTTTGCCTTTTTTATTTTTTTGAATAAAATATCTGATATTTTGTCCTTGTTTTTTCTATCAATCGCATTCGAGCTGCGAACGTAATTGTCCACATTCTCCATTTTCAAAACCTTACCGAAAGCAATACTTATTACTGTTTCCTTTTCGTAAATTTTATAGAAAACTCCGTCCCATCTTAATATTTTATTGTTCAATGGAAAATTTAAGTCTCCCGAAAACCAATTGACATAAACTCTGTCGTTAATTACCTCGTCCCCAAAAATGGCTATATCACTCCCCATATTCGAGACCAAAAGGTTAGTGAGTTAAGTTAAGATTTGTGGTTTCAATTTCTTTTTTCATGCTGCTTTTTTAAAATATTCCTGATATCG
>DATGFZ010000164.1:0-7930 GCA_035308805.1 Puia sp.
TAAAAGAATTGGGTATTTTGGTTGACAGGGATGATGAAGGTTATTTGTTGCAGATATTTACAAAGCCTGTAGAAGACAGACCGACATTGTTTTTTGAGATCATTCAACGAAAAGGCGCAAAAAGTTTTGGAAAAGGAAATTTTAAAGCGCTGTTTGAAGCCTTGGAGCGGGAGCAGGCTGCACGCGGAAATTTGTAAGTAAAAAAACATCGCATCTTTCGTATATTTTCATTTATTAACAGTCTGTTTATATATTGAATGGCAGGCTTTTTGCTTTTTCGAACTATCTTTAAACCTTTTGGAAATCATAGTCAAACTCCGTATTGTATGTTTCAAAGTTGTATGAGTAAAAGCAAATTAATTACAGCGTTTTATTTTCTTGTTGTTTTATTTTTTTCATCCTACCACACAGCGGCACAAACTTCTGCCGCCTCGGTTAACTTTTTGAATTATCAGCGTTCTTTTCCGAGAATTAATGAGATCATGAAAAGAAAAGAGGACACCCTGATGAAACAATTTTCACAAAAAGGATTGTCATGGCCGGCAAAATATGTTTACCTCCGTTCTTTTAAATACGACAGCGAAATCGAATTGTGGGTAAAAAGTAAGAAAGAAGAAAAGTACAGGCTTTTTAAGACTTACAAAATATGCGCACTTGCCGGAACGCTTGGTCCCAAACGGATGGCAGGTGATTACCAGGTCCCTGAAGGATTTTATTACATCACGGAATTTAACCCCAGAAGTCTTTATCATTTATCTCTGGAATTAAATTATCCGAACGCATCGGATAAATTATTGAGTGATCTCAGTCAGCCGGGAGGAGATATATACATTCACGGAAGTTGTGTAACTACGGGATGCATCCCCATTACTGATGAGCAGATTGAAGAGCTCTATATCATTGCGGCGCACGCAAAGGATATGGGTCAGGATTTTATTCCGGTCCATATTTTTCCGATCAATTTTAAAAATCAAAAAAGTGTAATTTATCTCAACCGGTATCTGCAGAATTTTTCAGAAAATACTTCTTTTGAAAAAAATATGAAGAATGCATTTTTCTATTTTGAGAAATATCGGCAGTTGCCGCTGGTTCTGGTAAATAACAAGGGAGATTATGTTACCGAAGAAGTAAATTTATCAGAACCGCTTACGGAAGTAAAGCCGAAAAAGAAAATCGTGCACGCTCCCCAGCCAATAAAAGATGATGACTTGCCCAAGGTCGTAGAAAAGCTGCCCTTATATCCCGGCGGTAATGATGCATTTCAGGATTTTATCACCAGGCTTGGCAAAGATGAGATCAAGGATTTGGAGACAGGGCAGAGCAAAACTTTTGTTTTGATTGAATACATTATTGATAAAGACGGAACGCCTGTTTATTCAAGAGTGATACGGGGTGGCAATGATGAAATAAACGAGAAACTTGAGGCTGCCTTCATGAAAATGCCGCAGTGGACTCCAGCAAGCGTCGCCGGAAAAAAAGTGCCAATCAAGCTGAAGCAAACCATTATGGTCGGCGTTGACCAGTAAAGGAAAGCCTGCCCTGCCGGAATGCGGATTAATCAACGAAAGCAAACAGGGCAAAAAAACCGGCAATACCGGTGATTTGGACCCCAGATGAAATCCCCTCTAATTCATCAGTACCTGAACAATTTGGGGAGATTGCTGCTTCAGGACTATATCTTTTCCTTCGGTTAAATTTTTAAGCGTGTCTTGTTTATAGTGCCG
Source organism: Puia sp. (assembly GCA_035308805.1). Lineage (GTDB taxonomy): Bacteria > Bacteroidota > Bacteroidia > Chitinophagales > Chitinophagaceae > Puia. The sequence goes on from DATGFZ010000164.1 coordinate 1,725, forward strand.
GATGGTAAGCAGGGTCAGCCCTTTTTCAAGACTCACCTCAAAAAACTCAGCAGCAGCCAAAGCTAATTTTTCAATTTTATCTGGTCTGTCGTCAAGACAAATCTGTAAACTGACAGCTCCAATCTGAATCAGGTTTGGTCTTATTTTTATTTCAGCAAACAGGTTGTATAGCTTGGCGGTCAGGCTTTCACCTACAAAAGAAAAGTCTTTGGAGTGTAAATGCATCAACACCTGCCTGTCTTTTAAAACAATAATGGGAGGTAGCCTTTTGGAGCTCTTCTTTTGAATAACGGTGCCGGGTAAGCCACTATCCAAAAAGCATTTCACAAAAAGCGGAATGTTTTTGTTTTGTAAAGGCTTGATTGTTTTAGGGTGAATGACCTGGGCGCCGTAATAGGCCATTTCAATGACTTCATCATAGTCAAGTTCGCTGATGAGTTCTGCATGGGGAAATTGTTTTGGGTCAGCATTCATTACCCCCTCCACATCTTTCCATATCGTCTGGCTTTGCGCATCGAGCATGTTGGCAAAAACCGCGGCGGTGTAATCGCTTCCTTCACGGCCGAGCGTTGTGCTTTCATTTTCATCAGTAGAACCAATAAAACCTTGCGTGATTATTTTATCCACCGAATCAAATAATGGTATTACTTCCTGGTCCACTTTTTTTTGTGTGAATTTCCAATCAATTACGGCATCGCGGAAATTATCATCCGTTCGGAAAATATCCCGCACATCAATCCATTTACAGATCATTTTCATTTCGTTTAAGTAGAAACTGATGATTGTGGTAGATAATAATTCTCCCACACACACCACCTGGTCATAATAATAATCATATGACCTGACGGGTTTGTCTAATAAAAGCCATTCCACTTCAGTGAAGAAATCACGCAATTGATTTTCAGCAGCGAGATAATTTTTTACAAGAAGATATTTTGCCGTAGTGAGATGATTTTCCTTAATGATATTGAATAAACCAAAGGCTTCTTCCTTTTGCCCGGAATAAAAAGCGTCCACCACTTTTTCCAATGCATTGGTTGTTTTGCCCATTGCTGAAATGACGATCAGCATTTTTTCGTTTTTATAAGAACGAACAATCTCTGCAAGTGTTTTAATCCTTTCAATGCTATTGGCGCTGGCTCCTCCAAACTTAAAAACTTTCATCGGGAAATGCTGTTAATCCGCAAAGATAGTAAGCGGCGAACAATGAAAAACTAATAAAGAAAGACTTGTTTTTTCTACTTTTTACTTTTTACTTTTGAATGATGAATGTCAACCGAAAAGTATTAACCTTAGATGAATTCACCATTCAACAGCTTCGCAATTTTCCCCATGCGACCGGTGAATTAAGCAATTTATTGCGCGATATTGGTCTTGCTGCAAAACGAGTCAATGTGGAAGTAAACAAAGCAGGATTGGTTGATATACTGGGCGATGCCGGAACGGTGAATGTGCAGGGTGAAGACGTCAAGAAACTGGATGTGTTTGCCAACAATCAATTTATGGGTGTGCTGCGGCACGGAATTAGTTGCGCGGGTATTGGGAGCGAAGAATTAAAGGATGTGGTGGTGTTTGATGATGAAGTGAGCAACAACTCAAAATACGTCTGTCTTTTTGATCCCTTGGATGGAAGTGGAAATATAGATGTCAATGTTTCCATCGGAACCATTTTTGGCGTGTACCGCAGGATCAGTAAGAAAGGCGAGCCATGTAATAAACAAGATTTTCTGCAGTCGGGTATTAACCAGGTCGCAGCGGGATATATTATTTACGGTTCGTCAACCATGATGGTCTATGCGACGCGCAGGGGCGTGAACGGATTTACCCTCGACCCGTCAATTGGGGAGTTCACATTGAGCCATACCAATATTAAATGCCCTGAAAAAGGCAGGATATATTCAGTCAATCATGGTAATTTTTTTCAGTATGAAGAGCAAGTAAAAAAATATATCGATGCCTGTCAGCGGAAAAACAAAACTCAAGGCGATGGTCCTTATACGCAAAGGTATATAGGCAGCATGGTTGCTGATGTTCACCGGAATTTAATTAAGGGGGGAATTTTTATGTACCCGGCAACAACGGAAAAACCAAACGGCAAATTGAGGTTGTTGTATGAATGTAATCCTTTCGCGTTTATTGTTGAAGTTGCCGGAGGTAAAGCCACCGACGGAAAACAAAGGATCCTGGACATCAAACCAACGTCACTGCATCAGCGCTCACCATTTTTTATTGGCAGCAAACAAATGATGGAAGAATTGGAAAGCTACCAACATGAAAATTGATATCATTGAATTTGAAGAGAAATATGCTCGCGATTTCAAAAGACTGAATTTGGACTGGCTGGACAGGTATCACCTCACCGAATCGCATGATCTTGAGATTTTGAACGATCCAAACGGAATGATTCTTGATCGGGGAGGTTACATTTTCCTTGCTATAATGGATGAAAAAGTTATAGGGACCGCAGCCCTGATCAATGAAGGTGACAGCAAATATGAACTGGCTAAAATGTCCGTTACTCCGGAATTTCGCGGGCAAGGGATTGGTAAAAGGCTGATTGAAAAATGCTTTCAGCAAGCCAGACAGACGGGTGCCAAAAAAATATCTTTGTTTTCCAACTCCAAATTGCAAGCTGCATTAAACCTGTATGCCCGTTATGGCTTCAAACATGTTCCGGTAAAGGAAGCTCCGTTTTCTACAGCCGATGTAAAAATGGAATTTCAATTTTAGGGTTTTATTACCAAATACCGGAATAATATGGGTTTTATTAATTCCGTTATTGCAAAAATGCCTGCTGTGAAACAATTAACTTTTGCCTTCCTTATTTTTTTTGGTCTTTGTTCCTTTGCCTTTAGCAATGTTGATTATGAAAAAAAAGATTCTCCGCGTGTTTCTGTGGTTGAAATGACAAAAGACATTTTGTATTATGTCAATCTTCACAGGAGGTCAATTGGCTTACAAAATTTACAATTGAATGATGTTGAATGTGCACTTGCTGTTCAGCACAGCATCAATATGGCAACCAGCAAAACTCCTTTTGGTCATAGTGGTTTGAATGACCGTGCTAAAAAAATCGCGCATGAAATCGGAAAAATCTCTATGGTTGCCGAGAATGTTGCCAGTGGCGACATGAGCGCAAAAGAAGTGGTGGATGGCTGGCTGCACAGCCCCGGTCACAAAAGAAATATTGAAACCGATTTTACGCTAACGGGAATCGGCGTGGCAAAGAATAGTAAAGGGATTATTTATTACACGCAGATATTTACCAAGTAAAAATTCCCTGGTTAAATTTATTTGCCGGAACTGACGTAAATTGCCAGCCTATGGCACAAATAATTATTTCCGTTAAAAATCTCACAAAAAAATACGGTGATTTCGAGGCGGTGAAAGGGATCAGCTTTGATGTTCATGAAGGTGAAATATTTGGTTTACTGGGCCCCAATGGCGCGGGCAAATCGACAACGCTTGAGATCATCGAAACGCTTCGTGAAAAAACAAGCGGTGAGGTGTTCGTTGATGGAATCAATCTTGACAAGTCGCCATCGCAAATAAAAAAAATTATTGGTGTTCAGTTACAAACCTCCGGTTATTATCCGGGATTAAAACTGACAGAACTGATCGAATTGTTCGGCGGCTTGTATAATGAACCGGTGGATGCATTGGAATTATTGGATATGGTCAACCTACGAGATAAAGCGAAAGCAAAATTCAAAGAACTAAGTGGCGGACAAAAGCAACGTTTCTCCATTGCCACCACATTGATCAATCATCCTAAAATTATTTTTTTAGATGAACCTACAACCGGGCTTGACCCGCAGGCCAGAAGAAATTTGTGGGACCTGGTAACCGATATCCGAAAAAAGGGGACAACCGTTATCATCACCACACATTATATGGATGAAGCCGAAGTATTGTGTGATCGCGTCGCCATCATAGATTCCGGAAAAATTATTGCCATGGACACGCCCGATAAGTTAATTGATAACCTGGTCGCTACAGGATTTGAAAGACCAAAAGAAGTGAAGCAGGCAAACTTAGAAGATGTGTTTATTAATTTAACGGGCCATGCATTGAGGGAAAATGTATGATGACAGATGACCAGACCCTGCTTTATTTGTGAAGATTGGGATATACCAGTTCTTTTAAAAGGATGATGATGCCGGTTGTTCCAAAACCGTTTGCTTTCAAAAGGTGGGATGAGCCATCGAAAGCATGTATTGTTCGCGGTTTGGCATCAGTCCTCATGGATTTATTTCCGGACATGGTGATTCATTTTTTTGTTGCCGAGAACCAGAAATGTTATCGGCAGGAGCCAAAAAAATCGCCATCCAATTTTTCACCCTTTAACTTTTTTTCAGCATGTCAGATCTTCGTTACCCCATCGGAAAATATGAATCACAGCCATTCTCTGAAAAACAAAAAGAAGAATGGTTGAATGATATTAAATTTCTTCCTCAGCTAATTGAAAATTCAATTTTAAATTTGGATAAGACCCAATTGGATACTCCCTACCGCCAGGAAGGATGGACGGTACATCAGTTGGTGCATCATGTTGCCGACAGTCACCTGAACGCCTATATCCGATTTAAATTGGGGTTGACGGAAGACAATCCGACGATAAGGACTTATGAAGAAAAATTGTGGGCTGAATTAAACGACGTGAAAAGCTTGCCAGTAAATATTTCTATCACTTTATTATATGCCTTGCATACCCGTTGGCATGCGGCATTAAAGGATCTGGATGAACCCGCGTGGCAACGGACTGTTTTTCACCCCTTGCTGGAAAAGAAAATTACTTTGTGGTTTTTGCTGGGTATGTACGCCTGGCACGGCAAGCATCATGTTGCACATATTACCGAATTGCGCGCTCGTCAGCGTTGGTAGTTGGGCGTGCGGAGGTGATCGTTCGCTTAAGATAAAAGCACAACGGTTTTGTATGATTAGCCTTCCAAGAAAGATAAACTTCAATCAATGATATGAAAGATCTCAGCTGGAAAACACTTTCTTCCGAATATATTTTTAAAGAGTCCTGGTTCACCATCCGCAGGGATACCTGCGAAAGGGCAGATGGAAAAATCATCTCGCCTTATTATGTTTACGAATTTCCGGCCTGGGTTACCGCAGTGGCATTAACACAGGAGGGAAAAATAATTTTAGTGAGGCAATATCGTCACGCATTGAATGTAACAAACTTTGAAACACCCGGGGGTTGTGTTGATCAAACAGACGCATCATTGGCATTTGCCATTCAAAGAGAATTGCTGGAAGAAACAGGTTATCGGTTTGAAAAAGTTGAACAGATCGCGACCATCTCTGCCAATCCTTCTACGAACAATAATTGGATGCATATTTTTTTGGCGACGGGGGGAAGATTGGTTCAGGCCCAACAGCTCGATCACAACGAAGATATTGAAGTGTATCTCTTTTCAATAGAGGAGGTGAAGCAACTGTTGAAAAATAATCAAATTGTGCAAAGCATGCACGTTACTGCCCTTTTTTATGCACTTCAAATCCTGGGAGAGCTTTCGTATTAAGGGGGACGCAGCGGCCCCTGATGGCAGCATGAATCAGCCTTACCCGGTTGCCCGGAGTATCAACTCTCGGTTAATTCGACTTCGCCTACCACAAAGACACTACCGCAAATAACGATCAGATCTTTTTTGCCGGCGTTGCTCATTGCCCGCTTCAATGCAGCATTTACATCTGGGTAATGGTTACCCTGCAAGCCGATGGCAGCAGCCATGTCAGCCAGTTGGCTTTCGGACAAAGCTCTTGGAATGTGCGCTTTGGTAAAATAATAATTTGCATGTTTTGGCAATAAGGATAATATTTTTTCAACGTCTTTATCCTTTACCATGCCGATGATCAGGTGTAATGCTTCATGATCGGTGATTTCGATTTGTTCGGTCAATTGATTTATGCCGCCCTCATTGTGCGCGACGTCTAAAACAACAGCGGGGTAATCATGAATCATCTCCCAGCGGCCATGCAAACCGGTTAATTTTTTTACGTTTCGTAATGCCTTTTGCAAAATGGACTCACTAAGATCCCATCCCTTTTTCCGCAACATATTTGCCGCTTCTAAAACGGTAACTAAGTTTTTTATTTGATAGATACCGGTAAGGTCGAGATGGTAATAATTTTTTTCATTGTTATGCACTGAGGTTACTTCCGTAACCAATTCTTTTTTGTCGATTTTCCATTCC